>JAGGXL010000025.1 GCA_021163085.1 Thermodesulfobacterium sp.
TTTATTAAATTTTGTTCTCATTTTTCTTACATCTTCAGTCTGTGGAAAGGATCCTATGGTTGTAGTTGGAAATAAGGGAAGATTAAGACGTTTTTGTTGTATTTTAAATCTTTCTTGATAAGGAAGCTCTCTTTTAAAATCTTTTTCAGAAAGATTCAAAATTTTTTTTCGTATTTCATCATTTTTTCCGAATTCCTCTTTAAAAAGTTTCTCATTTTCCTTTACAACTTTTTGAGCTTCATCTTTACCTTCAAAAACATCCTTAAGAATCTTTAGTTCTTTGAGTTTTTCTTTAGCAAAAGAAAGTTTTTTCAAAAGTAAAGAAGGTAAATGCTCTTCACCTTCAAGTGAAATAGGTAAATGATAAAGTGGACAGGAATTGGAAATTATTAATTTCTTACTAATTTGTGAAAGTTTTTCTATTATATTTAATTTTTCTTTTAAATTTGCTTTCCATACTTGTCTTCCATTTATAATTCCAGCTATTAGATATTTATTTTCAGGGAAACCTAATTTTAACAAATTTTCCAGATTTTCTTTATTTGAAATTAAGTCTAATCCCAGACCACTCACAGGAAGTTCAACAAAATTGTGATAATCAGATACACTATCGTAATAGGTTAAAATATATAAATCTCCTAAAGTAGCTAAATTTTTATAAATTTCTTTTATTAATTCCCATTCCCAAACATTCAGTTCCATAACAAAAGCTGGTTCTTCTATTAATACTGAGTTAGCTCCGGAGTCAAACAGTTCTTGAAGTATTTTTTGATATAATGGAATCAATTTTTCTAAAAATTTTTCAAATTTTTCTTTTTCTTCTATTTTACAGCGTTTTAATTTGCCATTTACTTTAATCACAATTTTAGAAAGTTTTAAAAAGGTAAATGGCCCAATAATTTTTGGTAAAGTAGTAAATCCTAAATTTTTATGAAAAATAAAATCGTCTAAAGGAAAATTTTTTAAAATAGAAAAATCGTCATTTTCTATTTCAGGCACAAGATAGTGATAATTGGTATTGAACCATTTTGTTAACTCAAGAGCATCTTTCCCTTTTGCCATTTCAAAGTAAGTAGAAAGTCCTTCATAGGGTTTAAATCTTTTAGGAATAATTCCTAACATTATTGAGGTGTCAAGCATAAAATCATAAAGTGAGAATTCATTACTGGGAAAAAAATCTACATTTTTGCTGTATATTTCAGCTCTTTTTATTTTTAGTTTTTCAATTTCTTTAAAAAAATCCTTTTCCTCAATATTTCCTTTCCAGAAATTTTCAATCAATTTTTTAAATTCACGATTTTTACCAAGTTTCGGGAAACCAAAAGCCATTGTTTGCATATACTACCCCCATTTATAAATTTAAAAATTAAAAGAAAAAATATAGTGAAGATAAAAATAAGTTTTAGAGAATTAAATAGTAAAAAGATCTTTTCATTAACTCACCCCCTCGGGTTTTTGAGGCTGAAGCGGTATTCCGGCTTCCGGATCATCCTACTCGCCACACCTTCCCAAAGAAATTTACCTCCAGTGGCTTGTCGGCTAAGCCCTTAGCTTAGCCCAAGCGGCTTTCGTCCCCGGTCACGGCTGCGGGGCAGCGGGGGATTCTCACCCCTCTTCCACAACTTCAGCCGTTAAATAAAATATCACAGTTTTAAATATTGTCAATTTTAGTAAAAAAATAGACTAAATACTTTATTATTTTAACAATTTCGAAAATTTTTTATTATAACTTTTAACTCTTTCTAAAAATTCTTTACTTAATTCTAAAAAAGCAAGAGAGGCTTTGTTATTTTTTTCGTAATCAATAACTGATATGCCAAAACTTGGAGCTTCACTGACCCTTACACTTCGAGGGATAAGGGTTTTGAAAGTAATCCAATTGAAACGTTTCTTTACTTCCTCTGCTACCTCATGAGAAAGTCTATTTCTTACATCATACATAGTTAGAATAAGTCCAAAAAGCATTAAATCAGGATTTAAGTTTTTTTTAATGCCTCGTATTGTTTTTATAAGAAGGGACAGACCCTCTAAAGCATAGTATTCGCACTGTAAAGGAATAATAATACCCTCACAGGCAGTAAGAATGTTTACTGTAATAAGACTTAAAGAAGGAGGAGAGTCTATAAATATAAAATCAAAAAATTGCATTAAAGGTAAACCAGAAATTGTACTATTTTCTATTAATTCTTTAAGAAGATATTCTCTCTTAGGAAAATCTACCAATTTAACCTCCAACCCTACAAGATCAATGGATGAAGGTAACACATAAAGGTTAGGATAGGGATTTTTGATAAATCTTTCGCAATTCCCTTCTACTAATGCTTGATAGATACTTTCATCTTTACTTGTTTTTATTCCGAGCCCGCTTCCTGCATTAGCCTGAGGATCAAAATCTATTAAAAGAACTTTGTAATTTTGAAGAGATAGTGCTCTTGCCAGATTTATGGCAACGGTTGTTTTCCCTACTCCTCCTTTTTGATTTATAAAAGCAAAAATTTTCATAAATTTGTTTTAAAATGGTAGTATAGATTGTTTAAAACTATTATTAGAAAGAAAATAATACTTATAAAACCGTTTGTTGTAAAAAAGGCTTTATTTATTTTTGAAAGGTCATCTTTTTTAATAAGACTGTGTTCATAAACTAAAAATAGAGCAATTAAAGTGAGTCCTGTAAAATATATCCAGGTGGTTTTTAAATAAAAATATCCAGTTAAAAGTAAAAAAACAAAAGTTGTTAGATGTAAAACCCTTGCAATTCTTAGCGCGGTTTTTATACCAAATCTAACAGGTATAGATTTTAATCCAACTTTTCTGTCAAATTCTACATCCTGCAAACTGTAAAGAATATCAAATCCTGATACCCAGCAGGCCATAGCTATTCCAAGTAAAATAGCAATTAAAGAAATTTTCTCATTTAAAGCCACATCTATAGCTATGGGAATCAAAAAATAGACGAAACCCAGAAAAAAATGGGGAAAATAAGTAAATCCTTTTGCAAAAGGATAAACAAAGAGAAACACAATAACTACAGGGCTCAAGAGAAAGGAAAGAAAATTTATTTTATAACAGAAAAATATAAAAAGGAGAGAACTTATAAGAATAATTACCATAATTTCCCATTCTTTTACTAAACCCTGAGCATGGGGCCAGATGGATGTTCTTGGATTTTTTTCATCAAAGGGTTTGTCAATTAAGCGGTTAAAAGCCATTCCAAGAGTGCGAGCAAAAACAAAAGCAAGCAAGATATATAATATTTTTTCCCAAGAAGGAAAATTTTCATAAAGGATGAGTAAACTTGCTAAACCAAAAGGTAGAGCGAAAATGGTGTGTTCGAGTTTTAAAAGTTCGAAATAAAGTTTAAGTTTTCTCATTATTTCCCCATTAACCTAAGCAATATTTTGTATTTGTTCCCTTAGCTTTTCTATGAGGTCTTTTATCTTAACCGCTATTAGAGAGATTTCAGAGGATTGGGCTTTGTTAGAAAGAGTATTTATTTCTCTAAACATTTCCTGACAGATAAAGTCAAGTTTTTTGCCACAATACTCTTCTTCCATAGCGTTTTTAAAATGAAGAATATGGCTTTTTAATCTGTCAAGTTCTTCTGAAAAATCAAGCTTATCTAAAAGATAAACTAACTCCTGATAAAACCTATTTTCATCTGTCTCTTTAATGTTAAACTTTTTTAAAAGTTCTTCAATCTTGGTTTTAAGTTTTTTCTTTTTTTCTTCTATAATTTTTTCTTTTAGTTCTTTGATTTGAGATACTTCATTTGTAAGAAGCTTTAAATATCCCTCTAAAATATTTTTAAGAGAAACTCCTTCTTTGAGACGGGAGTCTTTAAGTTCTTTTAAAGCATCGTTTAAAGCAGGAAATACTTCTTCCCAGAGTTTCTCAAGCTCCTCTTCTTTTTCTTCAAGCACCAAATAATCTCTGAATTTTAAAAAGTCCGAAAAAGTTAAAGGATCTTCAAAACCAAGTTCAAACTTTAAACGAATTAGAGAGTTTTTTAATTTCCTTGCAAGGGATATATCAACAGATATTTCTTTTTCATCAAGTTCAGTTCCTGTATATTTTATCTGAATATCTATTTTCCCTCTTTTGAAGTTTTGTGAAACGAATTTTCTGATTTTTTCTTCTAAAA
>JAGGXL010000023.1 GCA_021163085.1 Thermodesulfobacterium sp.
ATATAATAGAGCTTATAATTATTTCTCATCCTGATCTTGACCATAGTGGTGGACTAAAAACTATAAGAAAATACTTTTATGTTAAAAAAGTAATTTCAGGAAGATTTAAGTCTGAAGATTGGGAAAAGACAAACATTTTGATTTTACCGGATCCAATAGATAAGCCTGAGGTTTTTAAAATCAAAGAGGCAGAGTTTTTTCTTTTTCCTGGAGAAAAAATTTATAAAGATTTAAACAGAGAAAGTTTAGTAGTTTATTTAGAGTACAAAGGCTTAACCACTATTTTTCCTGGAGATATAGATAAATTTAGATTTTATAAAATGAAAAGGAAGGGAGAAATACTACCAGTAGAAATTTTTGTATCTTCTCATCATGGTTCAAAGTATAGTGTAGATAAAAATATTTTGAATTGGTTAACCCCCAAAGTAGTTTTAACCTCAGGTAGAGGAAAGAACTTTCCTCATAAAGATTATGTGCATTTACTAAAAAGTTTAAATAAACCTCATTTTTTTACTCAAAATACAGGAGCTATTTTTATTTTCCCCAAGAAGGAACATTTTTTAGTATGTTTTGAAAGAGAAAAAAGAAAAGATTTTCTCCTTTCAACCTTCTTTCCTTTTGTTCCTTTGTATTTGGAAAATGGACACTGCAAAAAATTTGATTACCACAAAAATTTGGTAAAATAGTTAAATACTTTAAGAGGTATGAGAGATGGTTAAGTTTGAAACCTTTGAACACAGTGCAGATATAGGAATAAGGGGGTATGGGAAAACTTTGTCTGAAGCTTTTTCCAATACTTTAAAAGCTATGGCAGTTTTAATAGCTGAAAAAATAGATTGGGAAAATGTTAAACTGGAAAATAAAATTCCAATCAGAATAGAAGCTGAATTATTGGATGAGTTATTGGTAATGTTTATAAATAAGGTTTTGACTCTTTTCTATATTGAAAAAATTCTTTTTTTTGAATTTAAAGGAAAAATAGAAAAAAAGGAAGATAAGTATGTTTTAGAGGGAGAAGTTTTAGGTGAGAAATATTCTACTGAAAAATTTGGTTGCGGAGTGGAAGTAAAAGGAGCAACTTTTACTATGGCAGAAGTTAAAAAAGAGAAAGATTTGTGGATTGCTCAATGTGTGGTAGATGTTTAAGTGAAGCGGTTCGGGTTTTTAAAGTAGAAAATATAAAAGAGCATTTAGAGAAATCTAATTTTGACTCTCAAGCCTTACTTAAAGCCTTAAGTAAGCATATTTCAGAGCCTGTAAGAATTCCTTTATATGTTTTGAGAAAATTACCAAATATTTTGAGGAAAAAGGAATACAGCTTCTTTGTGATTTTGGGGAAAAAAGAAAATGAATGGAAAGTTCTGGAAATTTTTAATGAATTACCAGAAAATGTTTTGGGAGTAGCCATTGATCTTGGAAGCACAACTATTGCTTTTTATGTTTATGATTTTTTAAAAAATAAGTTGATAAAAAAATTTTCCATAGTTAATCCTCAAGTAAAAATAGGCGAAGACATTCTTACCAGGTTACATTTTGCCAGAAAGCCAGAAAATTTAAAATATATCAATCAGATAACTATTGAAGCTATCAATAGAGAATTAGAAGCCATAGATTATAAAAATATTTACTATTTGAGTATCTGTGGAAATACAGCGATGTATCAATTTTTAACAAATTTACCAGTGGATTATCTTTTTATTGAACCATATACACCTGTTACCAATTGGTACGGCGTGTTAGAAGCAAAGGATTTGAATTTAGAGACCCATCCTTTAGCAAAGGTGTTTATATTTCCCTGTGCAGGCTCTTTTTTAGGAGGGGACATAATTGCTGGTCTTTATTTTTCCGAGATTCATAAAAAAGAGGATGGTTATTACTTTTATATTGATGTAGGTACCAATGCAGAGGTAATCTTAGGCAATAAAGATTTTTTATTAACCTGTGCTGGTGCTGCCGGGCCAGCCCTTGAGGGAGGAATTTTTGATTGCGGAATGCAGGCTGAAAAAGGAGCTATAGAAACTGTTGAGATTGATATTTTACAAAAGAAGATAAAGTATCAAACAATAGGCAATGAATTGCCTACAGGTATATGTGGTTCAGGTGTAATTGATTTAGTAGCACAACTCTTCTTAAATGGGCTTATTTTTTTTGATGGAAAATTTTCTCCTGTATTTTTCAAAGAAAGATTTAAAAAAGTAAATGATGAACTAGCTTTTATAATTGCTTTTCCAGAAGAAACAGCTAATAAAAAAGAAATTTATATAAAAGAGAGTGAAATAAAGAGTTTTTTGAAATCAAAAAGTGCTATGTTTTCTATGTTATACCTTTTATGTAAAAAAACAGGGATTGAATTTGAAGACATTAAAAATTTTTATATTGCAGGAAGTTTTGGAAACCATATAAAGGTAAAATCAGCGGTAATGTTAGGAATGTTACCTGAAATAGCATTAGAAAGAACTATAGGATTAGGAAATTCTGCAGGCAAGGGTGCTTTAAAATTTCTAAAAAATGCAAATTTTTCTGAAATAAAGGATATAATGGAAAAGATTACTTATTTAGAATTAAATGTAGAACCAGAATTTATGAAATATTTTTCAGGTGCACAGCTTATACCCAATGTAAATCTGGAAATGTTCCCCCTTAGTTAAAAAAGAGCTTCAAAAGAGAGGATATGTTTAAAATAGCAATTGTAGGAAGACCAAACGTAGGAAAATCTACCCTCTTCAATACCTTAATTGGGGAAAGAAAAGCTATTGTGGAAAAAAATCCCGGGGTTACACGAGATATAGTAGAAGGTTATATGGAGTTAGAAGATAATAAAGGTGTTCTTCTTATTGATACAGGAGGTATTAACTGGGGAGGAAAAGATTTTTTTAATAAAGCTATAATTGAAGTGGTAGAAAAAACCCTGAATGAAGCAGGATTGATTTTATTTGTAGTTGATGCTAAAGAAGGAATTACAAGTGAAGACTTAAAAACTGCTGAATATTTGAGAAAAAAGGATAAAAAAGTTATTTTGGTTGTTAATAAAGTCGAGAGTAAAGAAGATAAAGAAAGATCCATAGATTTTTACACCTTAGGTTTTGAGTATATAGTTTTCATTTCAGCAAAAAATAAGAAAAACATTACTCAATTAAAAGAACTTATAAAAAAATATGCTACTCCTTATTTAGAAGAAATTTCAGAAATTGAAGTTATTAAAATTGCTATTATAGGAAGACCGAATGTGGGGAAAAGCACACTTCTTAATAAACTTTTAGGTTATGAAAGAATGATTGTTTCAGAAATACCTGGAACTACGAGAGATTGTGTAGATGTATTTTTAAATTTACCAAATGGGAAAAATTATCTTCTAATAGATACTCCTGGAATAAGGAGAAGAACTAAAATTGATAAGAGAGCAGAAAAATTTAGTGTGGATAAGGCTCTGGAAACTATAAAGAAGGTGGATGTAGTTCTTTTTATGATAACTGCTGAAGAAGGAGTAACAAATCAAGACCAGAGGTTGTTAAGACA
>JAGGXL010000107.1 GCA_021163085.1 Thermodesulfobacterium sp.
TTATGCCAAATTTTACTTCAATATGAATTGGCAATATTGGGGAATTTGTTTTTAAAGCCAGATAAGCAACACCCCTCCTAGCCTTTGGAGGCCGGCCTAAGTGCCTTCTTTTTCCTTCTGGAAATATGCCTACTGTTCCTCCTGATTTAAGAACATCAACACCTGGCTTCAGTACTTTTTCTAGATCCCCTTTGTAGACAGGAAAAGCGCCAAAAGCGCTTACTATAGGAAAAAACAAAGGGAAATAGTAATATTTATACCAAGTCCCGTATCTAATTGGAAAAATTTTAGCTTTTTTTGGGAAAGAAGCTCCAAGTATAAAAGGGTCAAGGGAAGAATGGTGGTCGCTTGCAATAATTAATGGGCCTTTTAACTTCTCAAGGTTTTCCTGGCTTTCAACTTCTAAACGCAAAAAATAAGACAGCAAGAATCTAACCGGCCGCCAGAATAAATTAAACATTAATTTTGCAATTTTTTCTTGCATCTTACCTTTTGAAATAGTAAATATTTTCAAAACTCTAACCTTTATTTACTTATTCCAATTTTAATTAAAACTTATAATAAGCTCCATAAAAACAAAAAACCCCACTAAAAGAGTGGGGTTTTTGTTTTTAAATTTTTTTTGGAAATCCCTTGAAAATTCCTTTTGCAATTTTTTTCAAACAATAATATCTTTTTCATATTGTTCCCATTTTTAAAATAATTCCTTATACTCTGTTATTTTACAACAAATACTTTCAAGAATCAAACATCCGTATTCAACATGCTAAAATCTGACCGAAGAGATGCTGGTTCTGTAATTTAAAGTCTGACCGAAATAAAGTAGATTGTAATTCAGAAAGATTTTCTTAACTAATCATAAAATCATAATTTCAATCTAAATTACAATCATATGATGGATATATATTCAAAAAAATATCGCAAAGAAATAAGGTCAGAATATCTAAGAAATAAATCAAAAAAAGAAAAAGGCAAACTGCTAGACGAAACTGATAAGCAAACCGGACTTAATAGAAAATGCTTGATAAAATAATTAAAACCAAAAAGTGATTTAGACAAAAACGAATCTCAAAGAAAAAGAAGAAAAGAAAACTATCAATTAGGTTATTTTAAAAAGCTTATGTAGTTCTTTTTACAACCTCATTAATAATATTTTTGTATCCTTCTTTTTGAATAATTTGCCAGGCGCGATGGTAATTTTTGAACTGCTGGTCCCGGGTTACATTTCTTTTTAATCTTCTTTTATTAAAAAATTTAAGGTAAATATGAGTATGAATGGCTTGAAGGGGAATATGGATTATGGTTTTAGGAGATTCTTTTTTATATTTCCTTTGAAAATAATCCCAAGCTTTTTTGGTCTTTTTTAAATTTCCTTCTTGACTAAACAAATAATGAATTAATTCGTGGATTAACATGTCTATAAAAAAATCTGGATGTTTTTCATAAAGAGGAACTGTCAGAGGATCAGAAATCGGCTTGCATCTTCCAACTACATAACAGTAGATAGATCTAACGTTCCATTTTAAATGAGTAACGTTTAAAAGTTCAGTAAGAACTTTTCTTTCATATTCTCTCCACAATTTCTCTATTTTTTTAATGTAATTCAAAATTTTCTTTTCTGAGGGATAAGATTCCCCGGGATTCCTTACGAGAAATCCCTCTTTCCAGATTTCATTATAAATCCGAGAATATTTAAAGGTTATTTTAAGGTTAACCATAATAATTAGAAGTTATTTTTTCTAATTTTATCTTAATTTTTTATCACGTTCAACTTGCGACTTCGAAGGAGTTTAAGTAGTTAAAAGAAGCCAAATAATTTTTATTCGCATTTATTTAATTATTTCTGTTTAAAATTCATAAAAATTTGGCGTCCTATTAAAGGACGCCTTCTTTTTTACCCGTTTGTTTTAATATCAACTTAGAACTACATCCGCAACCTTTACTACAACTACCTCCACAGCCGATAGAACAGCTACAACCTCCGCCACAACCACATAAGTCACAATTGGTTGCTAAAATCTGGTTCCTAGGTAATTTCCTACTGTCCTTCCAAAATTGATACCTACTAAGAATTCCTTTCTCTTTGCTTGTCATCATTTCTTAATCCCTCCTTATATTTTATTCTTTATTAATTTTATAAACCTTATACATTTTTCCAACATTGAGGATCTGAAGCAAAATAATCGCCAGTCACACCATACGCTACAGCTGGACAGCCTCTACAATACTGAAGCAGATCACACCCTCTACACTTTACCATCCTTTCTATCTGTCGCATTCTGTTTAGACTAGAAGAATTTATGAAAATATCCCACAAGTTTTGCTCTGGAACTCTACCTATTTTTATAGGCAACCGGCGACAAGGATACACTGTTCCGTCAGCTACTACCACTAACAAATGAATGCCAATAGCGCATCCGCCAAAGATGGTCTTCTTGTCTAGATATAACGGAGGAAGTAATCCTAATTCCTGGTAGAGAAGTTTCCATAGGTGGTCCTTTCTTCCAAAGCGAGTTTCGCATCCATTATTTTCTAATCGCTTGTATTCTTTTAGAACATTAAGAAGGAGTTCCCGATATTCTTCCGGATCTATCAGATCTTCTTTTAATTGAGCTCCTTTACCAATTGGAACTAGACGAGCAAAATCAAAAGTAGAAACTTTTTCTTTTGCTACCAGGTTTATTACTTGGATAAGCTCGCGCATGTTCAGCTTACTTACGGTAAACATTACTACTGTAGGAATTCCTATTTCTCGAAGCACCCTCAACCCATTAAGAGCTTGTTTAAAACTTCCCTTTCGTCTAAGTCTATCGTGGGTTTCTTCCATCCCATCTAAGCTTACTTGATAAGAATTTATTCCTAGTCTTTTCAACTTTAAGGCAGTTTTTAAATCTAGAAATTCTCCGTTTCCTAAAATCCCCACCGAAATATTTTTCTCTCTGGCACGTTTTATTAATTCGAATATCCCGGGTTTTAATAATGGATCCCCTCCAGTAAAGTTTATTCTGCCCAAAAGATTCCATCTTTCTACCATTCGATGAAAATCATCAACTATTTTAATACATTCTTCTAGGGGGAGCTCATTCTCTATTTCAGATTTATACCCTTCCGATTCTTGTAAATAGCAGTGACTACAGCTATTTTCACATCTTGCTGTAACATGCCATTGAAGAGTAAAAACTCTTTGTGGCTTTAGTTCTCGACGTTTCCCCTTTTCTCTTCTCTCTACAAATCGTTTCTTCATAATTTCACCTCCTATTTAATTTTTAACATAGGATTCTAAATTAAGGTCCTATGCTACTTTTACTATTTTGACTTTAGCACTTTTCTCGCCCAAAGTCAAAAAACAGAGAAAATAGAGCTCTTCAATTTAGGGCTGATGCAAGGTAAGGCCAGCTACTGATATATGGATTTTCGGAGGACTAGAATACTACAACCCATCTCTTAGGTCAAAAATTAAGGATTTCCCTTAACACTCCGTAGGTTTTTAAAAAGTAGGCTTGATTTTTGGGAAAGAAAGACTATCTTTTTATTGTAAAACGCGGATACCGTAAAAAGTTTTTCTTTTCTTTTTGCCTTTCGAAAATTTAATTGCCTCCTTATTCCAATCCATCCATTTATCATTACTTTCTTTAGTAAAAAACTCACAGCCATTTTGGTAATTCGGAATATTTGCCTGTTTTTAAAAGCATAAACTATCGTCGAATTAAATCCTGAAACAATCTTGCACCAATGAACTAAACCTCATTTTTAGGAATTATTTCTGCTATTTTTTATCGTAAAAGAGCTTCTTTTACCTTCGTTTATATGAAATAAAAAACGAAGACCGAATCATCGTTTTTTTTATTGTTTTAACAAAATTTTAATCAAAAAGGAAAATAAAAAATATGTCTTATTAATTTTTTGAAAAAACCCTTATCTTTTCCGCAATAATCTATAATAAAAAGCTGCTTTATTTAGGCCATCGGGACAATTTATTTTTAAAAAAACAAAGAGAATATTTTTCCTATTTTAATCTTTACTTTATATTTCCGCAAAAGGATTCTTCTGAAGTTTACCCTAAAATGAGTTTCCATATTTTTTATAGATAGACAAAAC
>JAGGXL010000198.1 GCA_021163085.1 Thermodesulfobacterium sp.
ACGAAGCTGCGGTGGGTAAAATTGCTCAAGAGGAAGTAGAATACCTTATGGCAAGAGGACTCAGTGAAGATGAAGCAACTTCCCTTATTGTAAAAGGATTTTTAACTGTTAAAATAGAAGGAATTCCGCCTGCTTTGCAGGCTCAAATTGATAAAACTTTGGAACTTGCAAAATTGGGATTTTAAAAATCTTAAAAATGAAGATCAAGTCTCATTTAAAAAACTTGTCTCCTTACCCTCCAGGAAAAACCATAGATGAAATTAGAAAAGAATTAAATCTCTCAGGTAAAATATACAAGATGAACTCAAATGAAAATCCTTTGGGTCCTTCACCCAAAGTAATAGAGGTTCTCAAAGATTGCCTTTCTCAAATTCATCACTATCCTGAAGCAAGTTACAAAGAATTAAAAAAGGCTCTTGCAGAAAAATGGAATGTTTTACCAGAACAAATTATACTGGGAAATGGCTCAAATGAGATAATAGAATTTATCTTTAAAGTTCTTGTAAACTCCGGTGAAGAAATTATCGTTAGTAACCCGAGTTTTCTTATGTATGAAAAGTTTGCACAGATATATGGAGTAAATATAAAGTCTATCCCACTAACCGAGAATCTGAATCATAATTTTGATGAAATTTTAAAAAACATCTCAGAAAAGACCAAAGTCATATTTTTGGACCACCCCCAAAATCCATCAGGAAGCGTTTTAAATAGAAAAGCCTGGGAAACATTTTTAAAAAAAGTTCCACCTTTTATTCTGGTAGTAGTAGATGAAGCTTACGGAGAATTTATAAATGATCCCTCTGTTCCTCTTGGAATAGAATTTTTAAAAAATGGTTATAAAGTGCTGATACTCAGAACTTTTTCTAAAGCTTATGGTCTTGCTGGACTAAGACTTGGGTATGGAATTACTTCTTTAGAACTCTCTAAAATTCTTGACTTGGTAAGACAACCTTTTAATATAAATTTATTGGCTTATAAAGCAGGGGTAGCTGTGCTTCAGGATGAAGAGTATATAGAAAAAAGTATAAAAATTGTGATAGAAGGAAGAAAGTATTTAACTGAGAGTTTAACAGATCTCGGATTTAGAGTTTATCCTTCTCAAGCTAATTTTATTATGGTTGACTTTGGAGAAAAGGCAGAAAGAATCTATCAGGAACTTTTAAAAAGGGGTATTTTAATACGCTCTTTAAAAGCTTATGGCTATCCAAATGCACTTAGAATTACCATAGGTCTCCCTGAAGAAAATAAAGTACTAATTGAAAATATAAAAAAACTGATTTGAAAATAACTTGACAAAAAGTTCTAAAGTGATTAAGCTAAAAAAACAAAAATGGGAAATAAAATGAGACTTTTGAGTTTAGCAGTATTTACTTTATTTTTTGTTGTAGGTGGTTTGGTAATTCTAACTGGATACAGTAAAAATAATATTGTAATAGCTCAGAGTGAAAGAAAAAAGCCAAAAAATTTTAAATGTTTAAAATGTCATAAAGGTTCTAAAAGTCTTGAAAATTTAGCAAAAGAAAAAGAGATTACTTCTGCAGAAAAGCTTAGATTTTTAATAAGAAAAGGGCCTAAATCTGGTCTACATGTAACTGTTCCAGATGAAGATTTAGAAAAAGCTATTCAATACTTAGATCTGAAATAAGTTTGATCCTTTTATATTTTTCATGTCTCCAAGAAAGAAAAAAAAATTCTCTGATAGCTTGGAAAAAAAAATTCTTTCTTTGCTTAAAAATTATCAAAAACCTCTTCTCTTGAGAGAAATCTATCACTTACTTCGCATCCCCTCTGAAGAAAGAAAATCAGTTAGATTAGCTATTAAAAATCTTGTTGAGGAAGGAAAGGTTATTCAGATAAAAAGAAGAAAATATGGTCTTCCAGAAAATTATCCTGTATATAAAGGAAAATTAAGGGTTCATCCCGATGGATTTGGATTTGTTGAGACCGAAGAAGGTCAAACTGTCTTTATTCCTCCGAGAAGAATTAAAAATGCCCTTAATGGAGATATCGTTTTAGTAAGAATTGAAAAAGTAACATCTAAGGGACCCGAAGGAAGCATTGTTAAAGTTTTAGAAAGAAAGCAGAAAAATATTATTGGTTATTTAATAAAGAGAAACAAGTTCTTTTTTGTTGAACCAGAAGATCCAAGGTTTCCATTTGAAATTTATATTCCTAAAAAAAGGCTTCACGGAGCAAAAAGGGAACATTTGGTAGTTACAAAAATTATTCAAAATACTTCTGAATTTGGCTTACCCGTAGGAGAAATTGTAAAAGATTTAGGAGACCCACAAAATCTGGAAACCCACACATGGGCTGTAATTTATAGCTATGAACTCCCTCATCTCTGGCCTCATAAAGTCAAAAAAGAACTTGCAAGGATACCTTCGGAGGTGATTTCAAAAGATAAAGAAAGGAGAAAAGATCTTACCAAAATTCCGTTAGTTACCATAGATGGAGAAAATGCCAGAGACTTTGATGATGCCGTTTGTGTAAAAAGAACTAAAAAAGGTTATAAGCTTTGGGTGGCTATAGCAGATGTTTCTCATTATGTTCTCAAAAACACCTTTTTAGACAAGGAGGCTTATTTAAGAGGTACAAGCGTTTACTTTCCCAATATGGTTGTTCCTATGTTCCCTGAAAAACTTTCCAATCATCTTTGCAGCCTTAATCCAAATGTAGAACGACTCGCTATAGTAGTGGAGATAGATTTTAGCAAAAACGGAGAGATTATAAAAAAAGATTTTTACGAAGCTGTTATAAAATCCCATGCCCGTTTAACCTATACAGAAGTAAAAAAAATGATAGTTGATAGGGACAAAAATACTATCCAAAAATATAAAGATCTATATCCCATGTTAGACACAGCGGCTGAACTTGCTTTGATTTTAAGGGAAAAAAGGCTAAAAAGAGGAAGTCTTGATTTTGATCTTCCAGAACCAGAGGTAATTATAAATATAAAAGGAGAAGTGGAAAACATTATAAAAAGAGAGAGAAATCTGGCTCACATGCTTATAGAAGATTTCATGATTGTAGCCAATGAAACAGTAGCAGAATATCTTACTAAAAAAGGATATACCTTTCTTTATAGAATTCATGAAAAGCCAGATTTAAACAGATTTAAACAAATGGCAGAGATATTTTTAGCTTACGGAGTAGATATTGAGTATCCAGAAGAAATAACTCCTCATTTCTTTCAGGATCTCATCGCAAAATTTAGCAATAAACCCTATGCTTACTTATTTAATTCTTTGCTTTTGAGATCTCTCAAACAGGCAAAATATTCCCCAGAAAATGTGGGCCACTTTGGCCTTGCTTCTGAGTGCTACTGTCATTTTACCTCTCCTATACGAAGATATCCTGATCTTGTAGTTCACAGAACACTCAAAAGAGCTCTGAGAAATAAAAAGCCACCCTATAAAAATGAAGAACTTGAAGTCATGGGAAAATTTCTTTCTGAAAAAGAAAGAGTAGCAGAAGAAGCTGAAAGAGATGTATTAAAAAGATTTCAGGCATTCTTTATAAAAGACAAGATCGGAGAGGTTTTTCACGGAATTATTACAGGGGTTACTGCCTTCGGATTTTTTGTAGATCTGGAAGAATATTTAGTTAGTGGCGTAGTGAGGGTAATTGATATCAAAGACGATTATTACAACCTTGATGAAAAAGGAATAGCACTCATAGGAGAAAAAACAGGAAAAGTTTTTCAATTGGGACAAAGAGTTAAAGTAAAATTAAAAGATGTAAATCTAAAAAGATTCTATATTAATTTCGAACCATTAGAATAATTTAGGAAGGTAAACTCTTCCCAAGAGTAGTTAAAGCTACATTGAGGTGAAGAACTCCCTTTTGTGCTTGGATTTTATCTGCAAGTTCTTTTATCTCATTTGCCTTTCCTTTAACCAAAACTGCTTCCAGACATCTATCATGATCCACATGAATATGCTGGGTGGTAATAATTTTGTTATAATGATCATGCTGAATTTCAATCAATTTATCTGTAAGTTCTCTTTTATGATGGTCGTATAAATAAGTTATTACTCCCACAACTTCTTCTTTTGACTCCTTCCACTCCTCTTCTACAAGTTTCTGTCTTATTAAATCTCTTATTGCTTCTGAACGGTTAGCATAGTGTTTTCTTTCTATATATCTATCAAAAGTTTTTAAAAGCTCTTCTGGAATAGAAATTCCAAAGCGTGCTAATTTTTCCATTTTATTCCTCCTCATCGTTTTAATATTACTTTTTAGTTTTTTGTTTTCAAAATATAGGTTATAAAATTAACATAAATA
>JAGGXL010000149.1 GCA_021163085.1 Thermodesulfobacterium sp.
GTATGTAAAAGCCGTTCTTTACTACTACAGCCTCTATAAATAACCTTTTTCTACCTCTTCGCACTTACGAAGTGCTATTTATTTGCGAATGGGTAAATATTCAAACCTGGGATTAAAAATGGCTGTTGCTATACTCCTTTTGACCTTTGGTCCGAGAGTATAAACTTTGTTTTCCAGAAACTCTTCTATTAACTTTCTTTTACTCTCTCCTGCAAAAGGACAGGGATTTTTTATGACTTTCCACCCATTTTTTGCAAAGCGAGAAATCAAATTCTTTTCTACTAAAATCAAAGGTCTAATTATATATAAATTCCCTTTAAACATTTCCTGTACAGGTAATAAGGTAGAAAGTTCTCCGTGATAAAACACGTTCATAAAAAAGGTTACAATTGCGTCATCTAAATGATGCCCAAAAGCAAGTTTATTGGCTCCTTTCTCCTGAGCTAGTTTGAATAAATACTTTCTTCTATGCCATGAGCAAACAAAACAAGGGGTTTTAATGTTTTTTTTATATGCCTCCATAGCCTGAATTCCGCAATCAGTTTTATTGAAATAAAAGTCTATTCCCAAAGAGTTGCAAAAGTTTTCTAGCCACTTTACCCCCTCCTTATACTCCCTTTCATCCTTAGGAAATCCCATATCTAAATGTACAGCAAGAATTTTAAAATCAATCCTCATTTTCTTGCGCCAGTCATTTAAAAAATAAGCCAGGGCTAAACTGTCCTCTCCTCCAGAAAGGGCAATCACTACAAAATCTCCATTCTTAACCATTTCGTAGCGAAAAAGAGCCTTTCCAATAAGCCGATTTAATTTTTTATAAAGGCTCACTCGTTATCCTTAATCTGGAATTTTAATGTGAGGATTTAAGATTCCATCTGGATCAAAAACTTTTTTAAGTTTTTTCATTATTTCAATCTGAAAGGGACTCAGTTCTAAGTTGACAAAATTTCTTTTTGAGTAACCTATGCCATGCTCTCCAGAAATAGTTCCAGAAAGTTCTATAACTTCTTTTAAAATCCTTTCTCTTGTTTTTAAAGCCTTATTTTCATCTGTAGGGTCAAAAAGTATATTTACATGAAAGTTACCATCTCCTGCATGTCCAAAGCAGGATATATACAAACCTTCCTCTTTTTCTATGTTTCTTATTCTAAATAAAAGCTCTTTCATAAATCTTCTTGGCACAACCACATCATCAGCAAACCTTTTTTCTCCAAGAAGTTTCAAAGAAGGAGAAATGTTTCTTCTCAATTCCCATAAGTTTTCAATCTCTTCCTCTTCTTCTGCCTTTTTAAAAGAAATACCCAAATCTCTGTAAAAATTTTCTACAACATTTTTTTTCTTTTCAAGAGCCTCTCCTTCTCCGTCAAGTTCTAAGTAAAGAAGAGAAGCAAAGCTTTTATTCTCAAATGTTTCTAAAGCGCCTTTCTTTAAAAGGGCAAGCACTGTGGTTTTATCCACGAATTCTGCACACGCGGGCGTTATCTTCTTTTTAAGAAGTTCTGAGATTATTTCGAGAGGCTCCTCCTCTTTTTTATGTACAGAAACAAAAAGAACTCTTTTTTGAGGCAAAGGAATTACCTTTAACACTATTTCTGTAAAAACTCCGAGTGTTCCTTCAGAGCCTACAAAAAGAGATACCAGATTATACGGAACCACACATTTTAAGGTATGGGCTCCTGTTTTTAAAACCTTACCTCCTGGAAGAACAGCCTCTAATGCAAGCACATAATCCTTGGTAGTTCCATATTTTAGACCTCTTGGGCCTCCTGCACCTGTTGCTACGTTTCCTCCTATAGTTGAAAATGCATAGCTTGCAGGATCAGGAGGATAAAAATAACCGTATTTCTTTAAGAAACTTTTAAGCTCACCATTTAAAACCCCTGGCTCAACCCTCACAATTCTTTCTTCTTCATTAAACTCAAGAATTCTATTCATTTTGGAAAAACAAATTATAATCCCTCCTCTGTGAGCAAGCGGGCTTCCTGTAGTTGCAGTCCCTGCTCCCCTTGAAATAACAGGAACTTTATACTCCTGGGCAAGCTTCAAAATCTCAACAACTTCTTCTTTTCTCTCAGGAAGTGCAACAGCAGAAGGAATTCTTACTAATAAAGAAGAATCATAAGAATAACTTAAAAGGTCTTCTTCCTTAGTTAAAAGATTTTTTTTTCCTAAGATACTTTTTAGCTTTTTTAAAAATTTAGATGGAAGTTTTTGATTCATTTATCTCCATATATTCTACTCCAGAAGATTGATCAGACAACTCTTTTGAAATCTCATTTTGGAGATAATCTACTTTTATTTTTAAACTAAGATCTTTTCTAAGCATATTTTCCAGAGATTTTAGGTTGTAAATAATTGTAGAATGCTCTCTTTTGAAAAGCTCGGATATTTCTTTTAGGGACTTATTTAAGAAATACCTGAGAAAATATATAACTATTTTTCTTGAAAGAGAGAACGTCTTTTTTCTTGAAGAGGAAAAGAGATCTTCTCTCGATATTCCAAAAAACTTGCATGTTGTATCAATTATCATTTCTACTTGGTTGGAATCCTCTCTAATGCCGATTTCATTTACCAATTCCTTTGCCAGAGAAAGATTAATTGGCTCTTTAAGAAGAGTCGAACGAGCAATCAAGCCAAACACTGCGCTTTCAAGCTGTCTTACATCTCCTCTTATCTGACAAGCAAGGTATTCCACCACTTCATAAGGAAATTCATATCCCTGTTTTTTTGCCTTATATCTTATAATTTTTTTCCTTGTTGCGAAATCAGGAGCATTAAGTCTTATTAATAACCCGGAAGAAAGTCTTGACCTCAGACTGGTGTCCATTTTCTGAATTTCCTGAGGAAGTTTTAAAGAGGTAAATATTACAGTTTTCCCTTGATCAAGAAGATAATCCAAGAGAAAAGTAAGCTCACTTTGAGTATATTCCTTTCCAGATAAAAAGTGAATTCCCTCTAAAAGTAGAACTTCACATTCATGTCTTATTTTTTCCTTAAAACTCTCTATCATTCCAGAGCGAAGATATTTTATCATATAGTTTAAAAAATCCTGAGCAGTTAAGTAATAAACTCTCTCAAATCCCCTTGAAGTCAAACCATTACCTACAGCCTGTGTTAAGTGGGTTTTCCCCAATCCAAAGTTTCCATAAAGATAGACCAAATATCCCTTGGGTTTTTCTTCAGCTATCTGATAACATACATTGTAAGCAAATTCATTACATTTCCCTACTACAAAGTCTTCAAAAGTGTATCTGGGAGAAAACTTTCTTCCTATTACAGGAACAGGATTATAAGGAATTATCAACTGTTCAGCCTGTGGGTTCTCACTAATAAGAAATTTTATACTTCTAAGACCAAATTCTTCTAAAACCTGTTTAATTACATCTTTGTAATTATCCTCTAACCACTTTTTAGTAAATTCATTGGGAACTTCGATAATTAATTTATCTTCTACAACCTCACCCTTGAGAGAAGAAAACCAAACTTTGAAAATAGATTCAGGAAGAAGTTCCTTTATCCTTCCTTTTATTTTTTCCCAGCTTGAATTCATGATATAAAAATTTAACCATTAAGAAGCTTTTATACAAATTCCACTAAAGGTAATTAAGGACGAATTTAGAAATTTGAATTTCATTTCAAAAAATTTCAAAAATTCAATAACTTACAAGTGTATATTGTTTTAAAAGCCTTGTTATTCTTAAATTTTATCTCTTAAAACATGCTACATAATGAAAGTCGCTGATTTTTCTTAGCTGAGGAATTTTTTTTGAGCAAAAATTTTCTCTTTCTTCACAACGAGGATGAAATTCACATCCAGAGGGTCTAAAAAGGGCACTTGCAACTTCACCTCTCACTTTTTTTGAAAAGAGAGGTTTTGGTGAAAAAGGATCTGGAGAAGCATTAATAAGCATTAAAGTATATGGATGATGGTTAATTTTTAAAAAAATATCTTTTTTGCAGATTTCAACTATTCTTCCTAGATACATAACAACAATCCAGTCAGAAAGATAAGTAATTACAGGTAAAGAATGACTTATTAAAAGATAACTCAGGTGAAATTTTAGCTTAAAGTCTTTAAACAATTCAAGTATTTGACTTGCAAGGGTGGTGTCAAGTGCTGAAGTTGGCTCATCAAGAACAATAAGAGAGGGAGAAACCATCAAAGCCCTCGCAAGCGCCACCCTTTGCCTTTCCCCTCCGCTTAAAGCATGGGGATATTTATTTAGAACTTCTTTTCTCAATCCTACTAAACTTAAAACCTCTTCTGCCTTTTCCAGACCTTTTCTTTTATTCTTTTCTATGTTTATAAAATAAGGTTCAAGAAGAGTATCCACTACTTTATACCTTGGATTTAAGGAAGAATAGGGATCTTGGAAAACAGCCTGAATTTTAGTTCTAAATCCATTGTATTTCTTTTTTGAAAGTCTTTTTAAATTTTTTCCAAACCAGAAAACATCACCTTTATCAGGCTTTTCAAGATCTAAAATGATTTTTCCTAAGGTGGTTTTTCCGCAACCGCTTTCACCCAAAACACCCATAGTTTCTCCTTTAAAAACAGCAAGGCTAACATCCATCAATGCATAAAAAGATTGCTTTTTAAATCCCCATCTTTTTATTTCGTAACTTTTCCAGATGTTTTTTACTTCTACCACAGGATCAACCATATCTAAAACACCTTACAAAATGCCTATTCTTAACAGATATAAGTTCAGGATGACTCTTTTTACCATCTTTACAGGGATTTTCACACCTTTCAAAATACCTGCAGCCTTCTGGCTTTTCATAAATGTTAACCACTCCGCCCTTTAAAATTTTTTTAATCTTACCCTCTCTGGGATATGAGTTGATGAGGTTTATGGTATAGGGATGCAGAGGATTATTAAAAAGTTCTTCGGTATGAGCCATTTCCACAACTTCTCCTGCATAAAATACACAAATTTTACTTGCAATCCATCTTATAATTCCAAGATCATGACTTATAAACACTATGGTTAATCCTTTTTTCTGGTTGAGTTCGCTTAAAAGCTCAAGAATTTGAATTTGAAGGGTGACATCAAGGGCAGTTGTTGGCTCATCTGCTACTAAAAGCTCTGGCTCTCCTGCAAGAGCCATGGCAATCATAGCCCTCTGCCTTAAACCACCTGAAAGCTGATGAGGATAGTTCTTAGCTCTAATTTCAGGATCAGGAATACCAACTTCTTTTAAAAGGCGATAAATTCTTTCTTTTCTTTCGTTTTTGTTCAGATTAAAGTGGTATTTCAAAACTTCCTCTATCTGTTCTCCGATGGTTAAAACAGGATTAAGTGAACTTAGAGGATCCTGTAAAATGATGGCAACCTTTTTCCCTCTTAATTTTAAAATCTCTTCTTCAGAAAGTTTGTAGAGAGAACCCCCATCTATGATAACATCTCCAGAATAATGAGCTATTCCAGGAGGGAAAAGTCTTAAAAGGGAGAAACCGGTTAATGATTTACCACATCCACTTTCACCAAGTATTCCAAGAATTTCTTTTTTTTCTAAGGAGAAGCTAACCTTGTCAACTAAGGTGACATTCTTCCTTTTTAATCCCAGAACTAAGTCTTTAACTTCTAAAAAAGGCATACAAATTGATTTTTGGCCAAAGTCCTCTTTGGCTTAGAGATTAACTTCAACCCCTTTCACAACTGCAGGCTCTAAACTCAGCAGAAAGAATTTCAAAAGATGTTGCAGGTCTTGTCTCTAAAATTTTAATTTTCATAATTACGGTTTTACCTGCAGCAGGATGATTGAAATCTGCCTTGATTTTGTCTCCATCAATTTCCAGAACCTTGAAAGAGATCCTTGAACCGTATTTGTTTATCTCCTCATACCATTCTCCAACTTTTATTTTTTCAGGATATTTGAGTTCTTGTATGTCAATTTTTTTTATTAAGTAAGAAAGATGTGGACCATAAGCAGATTCAGGAGGTATAACTACTTCTATCTCTTCCCCTTCTTTTTTCCCAGTTATTGCATCTTCTATAATTTTAGGAACTGGCTCTCTTCCAAGAATAAAACCTGCCTCTGTAGGCTCAGAAAACCAGGAAGGGGCTTTCTCATCTTTTAACTCCAGATGGTACCTCATCTTTACAAAAAAATCTTTTTTAATGTTTTCCATAATAAAATCCCCCATTTTAAATTTAGTTTTTTATCAAATTTATTAATTTAATTACTTCTTTCTAATAAAAATTCAACGAGTGCCATGTGAAGCCACATTTTATTTTCTGCCTGTTCCCATACCACAGACTGAGAACCTTCAAGAACCTCCTCTGTAATTTCTTCTCCCCTGTGAGCAGGAAGACAATGAAGAACTATTGCAGAGGGAGGAGCCATTTGCAAAAGTTTACTGTTTACCTGAAAATTTTTAAAAGCAAGACTTCTTTTTTGGGTTTCCTCCTCCTGCCCCATGCTTACCCATACATCAGTGTTTATAACTTCTGTGTCTTTTATTATTTCTTCAGGATTATGGACTATCTCAATCTGAGCCGCATACTTCTTTTTAGCTGTCTCAACCAAATCCTTTTCAGGTTCAAATCCTTCAGGACAGGCTAAGGTGAGTTTAAAACCGAGCAGAGAAGCTGCCTCAATCCAGGACTGAGCCACATTGTTTCCATCTCCTATCCAGACAATTTTGTCCTTGTAAAGGTCTTTACCTTTTTCTATTACTGTCATTATATCTGATAAAACCTGACAGGGATGAAATCTATCTGAAAGTCCGTTTATCACTGGAATAGAAGAATATTTTGCAAACTCCTCTATGGTTTCCTGTTTGTAAGTTCTTAGAACCAGCATATCAACATATTTTGAAAGCACCCGTGCCGTGTCCTTTATAGGCTCTCCTCTGCTTAATTGTAAATCCCTTGAAGACAAAAAAATGCTATCTCCTCCCCATTTTATAATAGCAGACTCAAAGGAAACTCTTGTCCTGGTAGAAGGTTTCTCAAAAATTAATCCCAGAATTTTCCCCTCAAACTTTCTCTCCCAGTTCCTGCTTCCTTTTAATTCCAGAGCTCTCTCAATGAGCTTTAATGCTTCTTCTTTTTTTAAATCCCATATTTTTGTAAAGTGTTTTGTTGCCATTTTTTTCTCCCTTTATTAAAATTATTTTCTGATAAGAAATTTAAAATTCTAATTTTTAACCAATTTTTCAATTTTGCAAACCTAAAAAATTTCAAAAATTTTTAAATAATTATTTAAGATTTTTAGAAAATATCCGATAATGTATATTTGAAAAAAAAGGTTTGAAAAAATGGAAATAAGAAGGGTAGATATATTATTTATACAATCTGCGAAAGCTTCTAATAACGAAGTTAAAGCAAATAGAGTGAAAGTATTTACAAATCCTACTTTTAATGCTAACATTCAAAAAGAGCAGGAAGAGGTTCAGAGAGAGCTTGAAAAATTTTTTAAAAATTTTGATAAATACTTAGAAAGAATAAATCAGGTTCTCAATTCACTTAATAAGGAACTAAGGGTTGAAATAGATCAGGAGCTAAATATTCCTATTTTTAAAATCATTAACAAAGAGACTAATGAAATCGTGAGGCAAATTCCTCTTGAAGAGATTTTAAAACTTATAAAGAACATTGAAAAATTTCTGGAGTCTCAAAGAATTGATGAAGAGTATTTCAAGGGTATTTTATTGAGAACGGAGGTATAAATTTATGGCTGACATTTACATGAGTAACATTACAGGGCTTCTTGATGTAGATTCTATCATTCAGGGGCTTCTTCAGAGCAAAGCTCAGGATATTCAGGATCTACAAAATGAGAAGGCAATTCTTCAAGCTCAGGCAAGTTCCTTAAGCAATCTCCTTGGAGCTTTAAATGATCTCAACGATTTTGTGGGAACTCTTAATGTAAGCAATCTTTTTACAGGAAAAAGTGTTACAGTAGGAGACCCAGACATACTTTCAGCAACAGCAGAAAGTGATACCCCTAACATCGATATAAGAGATTTAACAGTTTCTAAGCTTTCTCAGGAAGAAATAAGAACTTCTTCAACAGGTGTTACAGATTTAAACTTTGCTATTGATTCTGCAACTTTTACCTTAAGATACTGGACTTCAGATACTAATTATGAAGAAACAGAGATCAACTTTTCAGGTGGAACCCTGCAGGATCTTGTTGATACCATTAATTCATCCCAGGATAAAGTTGAAGCTTCTATTCTTTTTGATGGCACATATTACAAATTGATGCTGGCTGAAAAGGATGTAGGGAATTCTACGAAAGAAACAACTGCTGATAGTTTCGTAATAGAGATAAGTTCTGGAGCTCTGCCCACTCAGCTTGGTTCCCTTGAAACCCTTCAGTCTGCCCAAAATGCAGAAATTCAAATAGGTTCCAGTACATTTTCCAGCCCTTCAAACACCTTTGAAGACATCGTTTCAGGACTAACCATTACAGTTTATCAAACAGGAACAACTTATCTTTCTGTAGAGGATGACTACTCTCAGGTCTCATCAAGCTTAAATGATTTTCTGGGGGGAATAAACAGCGTTATAGACCTTGTTAATTCTCAAACTGCTGAGGGTGGAGTTTTTCAAGGAAATGCAGTAATTACTCAGATAAAACCTCAAATTTTTTCACAGATGAGTCCACTTATAAATCTTGGCTTAATAAATATTGATGACGAGGGAAAGTATTCTTTAAATACTGAAACATTAAACAATCTTATAGAAACTGATCTTGAAACTCTTCAATCTGCCATCTCTCAAGTAAAAACCAATTTTTCCTCAACCTTGGAGGACTTGATAAATACTATAAATACCTACAAGTCTATTCAGGATCAGCAAATAGAAAGAATTAATGAAGAGATAGAGGAGATTCAACAGACTCTGACCAAAGAGGAAGAAAGACTGAGGCTTGAATTTTCTAAAATAGAGGCTTTAATGTATCAAAACGAACAACTGAGAACAAAACTTGAAAACATGGTAACTCCTATTTCTGAAATTTTAAAACAAGATTAGCTTAAAAACATATCTTAGGAGGTATTTGATATGCACATTCATAGCTATCTTGAAAATCAGGTAAAAAATGCCAGTCCCATTGACCATGTTATCATGCTTTACGGAAAAGCTATTTCCTGCCTGAGAATAGCTAAAAAAGCCATAGAAAATGGTCTTAAAAACCCCGAAAACATAAAGAAAAAAGCAGAGAATATGGAAAAAGCCACAGAAATTCTTGCTTATCTTCAGGGTTCACTTAATATGGAAAAGGGAGGAGAGATTGCAAAAAACCTGAATGAGATATATGATATACTTATAGATGAGCTTGTAAAAGCCAATATGGAAAACAATACCGAAATTATCGTAAAAAGCATAGAAACACTTGAAAACCTCAAAAAAGCATGGGAGGACATTAGAAAAAATTCAGATGCCAGAGTATAATCTCAAAGAAGAACTCATAAAAGTAGAACTCGCTATAAAGAAAAATGAACTTGATACAGCTTTAAACCTTTTTGAAAAGATAAATCAGAACTGGGAAGAATACAAAAAGGGTATAAAACAAGAAGAAGTAAAATCCCTTATTAAACTTTCAGAATATATAGAAAAGCTTCTTTTAGAAAAAAAGAAAAACTTTTTTGATCGCAAAAAACTCTTTCAGCTCCGCAAAGCTTATTCCAAATTTTAATCTTATTTAAACCAGAATGAACCCTAAAAAAACAATTTATCTCATTCTTCTTTTATTTCTTTTTCTCTTTATCGGTTGTCAAAAACCACCTCAATCTTCTTACAAATCCTTTATTAAAGTAAAGGTCAAGAGAGTTATAGACGGGGATACAGTTGTTTTGGAAAATGGAGAAAGGCTTAGATATGCAGGAATAAATACTCCTGAAATCCACACCCCTTCAGGTATTCCTCAGCCATTTGCCTTGGATGCTTATAAACTAAATAAAGAACTTACAGAAGGTAAAACCTTTTATCTTGAGCTTTCTTTAAGAAAAAGAGATAGATACAGAAGACTTCTTGGTGAGCTTTATTTTGAAAACGGAACCGCTGTTTCAGAAATCCTTGTAAGAGAAGGTCTTGCATTTGTTTGCTATTATCCAGGAAGTGCAAAATACTATGAGAAATATCTGCCCTTACAGAGAGAGGCAATCAAAAAAAGAAAGGGCATTTTTTCTCTTTTAGATAAACAGCCACAAAATATTATTTACATAGGAAATAAAAGTTCAAAAAGATTTCATCACCCTAAATGCCCTAATGCTAAAAAGGTTAAAAGAAAGATCTATTTTAAAAGTTTAGAAGAAGCTTTACTGAAAGGTTATTGCCCTGCCAGAGGGTGCTTTGATCTTATTTTTTCTTTTTGATTACTTCAAGTCCATTCATGTAAGAACGAAGAGCCTCTGGAATTACAACCGAGCCATCTTCCTGCTGATAATTTTCTAAAATTGCCATAACAGTTCTTCCCACAGCAAGACCAGATCCATTAAGAGTGTGCACAAATCTTGGTTTTCCTCCTCCTTTTGGTCTATATCTTATGTTTGCCCTTCTTGCCTGAAAGTCTTCAAAGTTTGAGCAGGAAGATATTTCTACAAAGCGATTTTGTCCGGGTGCCCACACCTCTATGTCGTATGTTTTAGCTGCTCCAAAACCAAGATCCCCTGTGCAGAGAACCACTATCCTGTAGGGAAGTCCAAGCAACTGCAAAACCTCCTCTGCATCAAGAAGAAGGCTTTCAAGCTCATCATAAGAAGTCTCAGGAAGGACAAACTTTACAAGCTCAATTTTGTTAAACTGATGCTGTCTTATAATTCCTCTCACGTCCTTTCCATAAGAACCTGCCTCAGACCTGAAACAGGGAGTATAAGCCGTATAATAAAGAGGTAATACCTCTTCAGGCAAAATTTCATTCTGATGAAGGTTTGTTACTGGCACCTCAGCTGTAGGAACAAGATAATAGTCCCAATCTTCAAGTTTAAAAAGATCCTCTTTAAATTTCGGAAGCTGAGAAGTTCCGAAAAGAGCCCTTTCATTAACTATAAAAGGAGGAAGCACCTCTTTATATCTGTGTTTTTTAGTATGCAAGTCAAGCATGAAGTTTATTAAAGCCCTTTCAAGAAGAGCCCCCTCATTCCAGTAAACCACAAATCTACTTCCAGTGATTTTGCTTGCCCTCTTAAAGTCAAGAATTCCTAGAGCTTCTCCTATTTCCCAGTGAGGCTTTGGCTCAAACTCAAATTTTGGCAGGTCTCCCCAGCGCTTTATAACCACATTTTCTGTTTCATCTTTTCCTACAGGAACACTCTCATGAGGAATATTCGGAATTAAGCTTAGCTTTAGCTTTAGTTCCTCTTCAGTTTCTCTCAGCTCTTTTTCAAGCTCTCTGAGTTCATTTCCCAGAGATTTTACCTCTTTGGAAAGACTTTCTGCCTCTTCTTTCCCCCCTTTTTTTTTAAGTCTTCCAATTTTTTCTGATTTTTCCTTTCTTGCGTGTCTTAAATTTTCTACCTTTTGAATGAGCCCCCTTCTTTTTTTATCAAGAGAAAAAATTTCCTCTATGGGATAATTCTCTCCCCTTGTTCTCAGTCTATCTTTAACCCACTCGGGATTTTCTCTTATAAGTTTTATGTCAAGCATGGCTAAAATTTATCATATGATCTCTTTTTGTCAAAATACTATAAAGTTGATTAATAATAAAAATATTTAAGGAAAGCTTGATATATTCTATTTATATTATAAAATTTTACATTATAACTTAATTATTAAAATGCTTTTTTGGGGGTGGAGGGATGTTCAAGTTATCAACCAAAGGAAGATATGCAGTAAGAGCCATGTATGAAATTGCCAAGGCTTATCCTAAAGGGGTAACTCTTGATCAAATTTCTGCCAATCAGCGGATTTCTCGTGTGTATCTTGCTCAAATTCTTAACCGTCTTAGGCAGGCACTTCTCATCAGATCTTTTCGTGGTCCGGGAGGAGGCTATGTTTTGAGGAAAGACCCCTCAGAGATTACCTTCTATGATATTCTTGAGCCCCTTGAGGGACCTGTTTGCATTGCATCATGCATTGATCCCACCGAAGGCTGTGAAGAAGCAGAAGAATGTGTAATTTATCCCATCTGGGAAAAAGTGGCTCACTACATTGAATGTCTTCTAAAACAGGTTAAACTTTCAGACCTTCTCCAAATAGAAATCGAAGAAGATAAAAAGAAGTTTGTTAATAAGATTACTGCAAAGTGTGTATAAAATGAAGCTGTTAAACTTTGAAAGGCTCAGACAAAAAGCACACAAGCTTGTTTTTCCTCTTAAAAAAAGAGATATTCTTAATTCTTTGAAGGCAGGTGATTTTGTTTTAATTTCAGGTTGGATTTTCTGTGGAAGAGATGCCACACACAGAAAGCTTGTTTCAGCTATAAAAGAAGGTTCTTTTTCATTTGATTTCACCAATCAGGCAATTTACTATGTTGGCCCAACTCCTGCTCCACCGGAAAAAGTCATAGGTTCCTCTGGTCCCACAACCTCTGGAAGAATGGATGCCTATATGGAACTTTTCTTAGCTCTTGGATTATCTGCAACCATAGGAAAGGGCAAACGCTCCCCTGAGGTAAAAAAACTCCTCAAGGAACACAAAGCAGTTTATCTTGCAACCTTTGGAGGAGCAGGAGCTTTTTTAAACCAGTTCGTAAAAAAAGTAGAAACCATTGCCTTTTCTGAACTCGGTCCAGAAGCCTTCTTCAGAATAAAAGTAGAGGACTTTCCAGCAGTGGTTGTGAACTCAATTTACGGCGATGACCTTTACGAAAAAACTTTAAAGCATGAATAGATATTCAGCCATTCCCTTTTACCGCACAATCTCTTCAACCCCTCTTAAGGCTTTCAGGGTGGTTTATAAAGAGACAGACCTTTTTGTCCTTGCTGAAAAGGATTTGACTTCAGAAACTCTTTCTCTTGTGAGAGATATAAGAGTTCCTCTTGAGATATATATTCTGAAAAATCCTCAGTTCTTAAAAAGTTTAAAACCTCTTCCTGAAGATAGCAGAGCTTCAGATATTGTAAAAGCCATGCTTAGAGCAGCTTCTATAGCAGGGGTTGGTCCTATGGCAGGTGTTGCAGGAGCTATTGCGGAAAAGGTGGGAAAAGCTCTTCTTGAAAAGAGGCTTACCTCTCAGGTTGCAGTTGAAAATGGAGGAGATATTTTTCTGGCTTTAAAAAAAGATGCAAAGGTAGCTCTTTTTGCAGGTGATTCTCCTTTTTCAGGGAAAATTGCACTTGTTATTAAAAGCAAGTTTATGCCCTGTGGAGTATGCACTTCTTCTGCAAAAATTGGTCATAGCTTGAGTCTTGGCACAGCAGATACAGTAACTGTTGTTCATAGAGACACCGCAACAGCAGATGCCCTTGCCACGTCTTTTGGAAATATGCTAAACACCCCCGATGACTTCAAAAAGGTGGCCACAAAAGCAGAAAAAGTGAAAGACCTTCTTGGTGTTGTTGCTGTTATAAAGGATAAAGTTTTTGTTTTCGGCAAAGCACTTAAGATCGAACCGATTTAAATTTAAAAAATAAGCAAAAAATATTAAAAAAATAAAGAATTTAGCAATAATATTAACAAAAATTAACAAAAAAAGACTTAAAAATACAAAAATATGATAAATACAGATATTGACAAAAAGCAAAGAATTTACTATAAATTTCTAAACAATTAAAAAATGTGCGGAAATTAAATATTTTGGCAAATTAGGTCTTGACAAAAAAAGTAAGATGAATACAATTCAGATTAAAAAGAAAAAAATAAAGGAGGTGTAGTATGAAGGTAAGCAAATGGAAGGTTTTAGGTATTGCGGGGGCTTTGGTTTTAAGTTATGCAGTAGCAAGTGACGCAGCTCAGATTAAGGTTGATGATGACACCTTTGCAGATCTCGGGTTCTGGATGAAGGTAAGGTATAACAACTTTGATGACAGAGCAAAGGATGATTATGGTACACTTTCCAAACCTGATTACAACAGAAACGTATTTGATGTTGTTGATGCAAGGTTTAACATTGAGGGTCAGATCAATAAGATCGTTCAGTTCTACGGTGAAATTGTAACAAGCGGTTCTTATGATGATTATAGTGCTGTAGGACTTTCTCGTGATAATAATGCAAGGTTTTCTGAGGGTGGTATCAATTTGGTATTTTTACCTGAGTTTCAGTTAAGACTTGGAAAGATTCGTATCCCATTCACCAGAGACCAGCAGGAAGCCCGTTATTCCTATATTGTCCAGACAGACTGGCTCTATGACCCACAAGGTCTTTTTACTTACTGGAAGAAGGGACTTCTAAGACTTGCTGAAGGTGGAGCAGTTCTTCACGGAGAGCTTGCAGAGGGAATGCTTAGATATGATGTTGGTGTATTCAATCAGGCTTCAGATGATGAGCCATTAAACAGCGTTGCCTGGGCAGCAAGAGTAGAATTTACACCAACCATGCTTGGATTTAATCCTGAAACCAAGACATCGGGAAGAGGATGGTTGCATGATACCTATCTCGGTAAAAAAGGAGACATTTTAAGCATTGGTGTGGGATATTTTACTCAGGATGTAGCAGTTGATAGCGCCAACAACTATCAGGTTGGCACAGTTAGTGGAGGAGCTTTGCTTCCAGGGGCAAATGTTAGCTCGACTACACTAATATCTACATTAGATACTTATAAAGAGCTTGATGTTGATGCTTGGACTGTTGATGCTTATTTGGAGAAAAAATTTGGCTGTGCACTCATTAATCTTGAGGCAGCTTATGTAAACTGGGACGATTCTCATATTGCATCAGATGGTGATAAAGAAGACTCCTACTACTGGTATGCTAAGGGGCAGATTCTTTACGACCAGGTTGTAGGAATTGGAAAACCAGCTCTTTATGTAAGGTATGACTACATTGAAGCAGACGATATGTATAATAATGACGATTATGAAATGACCCGCTGGGGAGTTGGAGTAAACTACTACATTGTAGGAAATGCTGCTCGTTTGGTTGTTGGAATGGATAATGTAAATTACGACGATGGTGCTTCAGATTGGTTAAAACAAACTACTACTACTAAGACTTGGAAGGGAGAAGATAATATTACTGACTGGTTTGTCCAGGCTCAGATCATGTTCTAAACCCCACTCTTAACCCGAACCCAAAAAGGAGCTAAAAAGGGGCTGGGCACCCCACCCAGCCCCTTTTTTTATTTCCACCCCCTACCACTTCGGAAGTGGTAGAAACCTGCCACTTCCGAAGTGGTAGGAATAAACAAAAAAGGGTGGTAAGGGAGGTAAAAGAGATGGAAGAAACCAGAGAAACCAGAATTTACCATGTATTAACCAAAAGCATCGCTGGATTTAAAGTATTTTTAAATGAAAAAGATTACCAAAGAATGTTAGACCTTCTAAAATATTATCAATACAATCCCAAAGTGAAATTTTCTTACTACATAACCTTACTAAATCAAAAAAGCAAACTTTACTATGACCAGCTGAAAGATAAAAATCCCTTTGTTGAAATTATTGCCTACTGCCTTATGCCCACCCACATTCATTTAGCCCTGTATGAGGTATTAGAAGGAGGGATTTCTGAATACATGAGAAGGGTTTTAGACGGATATACAAGATATTTTAATAAAAAAATCAACAGAAAAGGACCTCTATGGGAGGGTAAGTTTAAAAGAATTGGAGTTACTTCAGATGAACAGCTACTACATTTAACTAGATATATCCATCTCAATCCTACTACCGCAGGACTTGTTGAAAAACCAGAAGAATGGATCTATTCATCCTATAGGGAGTATATAGGACTTGAGAAAGAAAAAATATGCTCAAAGGAAAACTTTTTTGATTTTTCAGAAAAAGAATACAAAAAATTTGTAGAAGACAGAATAGATTACCAGAAATCCCTTGCCCGTATAAAAAGTATTATTTTAGAACCAATCTAAATTCTACCACTTCCGAAGTGATAGATGGTGTGGTAAAATTTAGAAAATAAGGTAAAATATTTTTATGTCAAAAAAACCCTGGAGTGGGAGATTTCAGGAAGACATAGACAAGTTTTTTGAAGACTTCAGCGAATCAGTTTCCTTTGATTACAAACTTGCTCCTTACGAAATAAAAGCAAGCCTTGTGTATGCAGAAGCTTTAAAAGAAGCAGGTATATTAACAGATAAAGAATTCAATCTTATTAAAAAAGGTTTAAAGGAGATAGAAAAGGAGATAAAAAGTGGAAAGTTCATTTTTAGCAAGGAATACGAAGATGTTCACATGAACATTGAAAAGGCACTTTACGAGAAAATAGGAGAA
>JAGGXL010000104.1 GCA_021163085.1 Thermodesulfobacterium sp.
AAGCTTAATGTTCCACAATATATGAAATAATATATCTATTTATATCTAAAAGATTCACAGGAAGAAAATTCAACTTTCGCAAATGGGGTCAATGTATTACATTTAAACCTAAATTTGTTTAAGGTAGGAAAACTTATTCTAATCCCACCTCAAGCAATTCTTCAGCATTTCCACTCCCTCGTAGAGCCACTATTCCAAAAAATAATTTTAAATCAAAAGCAAATTATGGTTTTACAAAAAATAAGGAATATTCTACTACCAAAGCTTGTTTTTGGAAAATTAAGGGTTGAGGAAATATGAAAATAACTTTCTCAAAACATGCATCACAGAAAATCAAAGAGCGGAAGATCAAGGTAGAAATGATTAAAAAGGTGCTAAACGATCCAGAGTTTCTCTTTTATGATTTAATAGAAAGAATCTTAGTTGCAGTGGCAAAAGTTAAAATTAATGATATCCAAACAAATCTTGTGGTAATTTTTACAAAGAAAGGAGAGGAAATAAAAATTGTAACAACTTACCCTTGTAAAAATATTGATAAAGAAATAAAAAGAAAGGAGGGAATTAAATGGGTGAGAATGTAAAAGTTTGGTTTGACGAGGAAACAGATATTCTGTATGTTTCATTCAAAGAAGGGATTTCTGTGGATTCTGAAGAAGTGGCAGAAAACGTAAGAGTGGAATATGATGAACAAAATCAAATTATTGGTGTGGAAATCCATAATATTACAAAAATGTTAGCAAAACCTCTTGCCAAGCAGTTAAAAGAAGTTGTTAAAGCATAAAATATGAGAGCATATCTTACAGAAAACCATCTTGTAGAACAACCAGCTATAAATTGGTTTAAAGAACTTAGCTATTCTTACATTCATGGTTCTGAGCTAATACCTGATACAGAAGAAAGAGAATCTTACAGACATGTTATTTTAAAGAAAAGATTCATTAATGCAATAAAAAGAATAAATCCCTGGCTTACAGATAATCTTGCAGAAAAGGTTTATAAAAAAGTCATTGAGCTTGACCATCCAGATTTTGTTATCAAAGGTAAACTCTTTTATGACCTTTTAACAAATGATGTAAAACTCACCATTAGAGAGGGAAAAGAAGAAAGAACGAAGCTTGTTAAATTAATAGACTTTGAAAACATAGAAAATAACGAATTTCTTGTTGCAAATCAATTCAAAGTAGAATACCAGTATGAAAAAAATTTCTATAGAATACCAGATATTGTAGTGTTTATAAATGGTATACCTGTAGCAGTCTTTGAATTAAAAGGTTTTAATGCTGAGGAAACAGCAAAAAATGCCTTTTTAGACCATAAGAGAAAGATAGAAGATATACCTCAACTCTATGTTTATTCTCAAATTATTGTTGCCTCAGATGGATATGAAACCAAGTATGGCTCACCTACAAGCGATTGGGAAAGATTTTTTGTATGGGAAGGGATCTTAAGTGATGACGATGTAAAGGTTGAAGAGGTTGCAGATGGATATTATAGATACATTTATAATGATCAGGAACTTACTTCTCTTGAACTATTAATTAAAGGATTATTTAGGAAAGAGCATCTTACCGAATTTATAAATGATTTCGTATTCTATGAAAAAGATGGAGAAACTTATAAGAAAAAGATAGCAGGATATCATCAATTTTACACGGTTAAAAAGGCAGTCCAAAGAACTATCAAGTGTGTTTTAGAAGGTAAAACTCCAGAAGAAAGAAGAATAGGTGTTGTTTGGCATACTCAGGGCTCTGGGAAATCTATTACTATGCTTTTTTATGCAAGAAAGGTTTTAAAAGTAAAAGAGCTTGAAAATCCTCTTTTACTCTTTATTACCGATAGGAACAGCCTTGATGAACAGCTGTATAAACTCTTTTCTCAATTTCCCATTGCCAAACAAGCAGAAAGTATAAAAGACTTACAGGAAACTATAAAAACTTGGGTAGGAGGAATAATATTTGCGACAATCCAAAAATTTGGAAATAAAAACACTAAGGAATATCCATTACTTACCGAAAGAAAAAATATCATTGTTATTGCTGATGAAGCTCATCGAAGCCAATATCGAGAACTTGCTCAAAATTTAAGAAAGGCAATTCCCAATGCTTCATTCATGGGATTTACCGCAACCCCTGTCGAGCTTCAAGACCGTGATACATATCTTGTATTTGGTGAGCCTATAAGTGTATATCCAATGGATAAAGCACTAAGACACAGGGTAATAGTGCCTATATACTATGAACCAAGGCTTGCAGAACTTCATTTAACAAATGAATTTATAGATGAGGAGTTTGAGGAATTATCCGAAGGACTCGAACCTGAATTAAGAGAAAATTTAAAGAAAAAATATGCGAGACTTGAAAACCTAATTTTAAATGAAGAGCGATTGGAAAAGATAGCTAAAGATATTGTAGAGCATTTTAACAAAAGAACCGAAACGCTCGAAGGCAAAGGAATGATTGTTATAATTTCAAGAAAAGTTGCAGTTAATCTTTATAAAGCTATTAAAAAAATTCCAGACGCCCCTTCTATAGAAGTTATAATGTCAGGAAACAAGCAAAATGATCCCGAAGATTTTCACCCTTTTATAAGAAATAAAGAACAGTTAGAGGAGATATTAAACAATTTTAAAAATCCAGAAAAAGACCCAAAAATGGTAATTGTAGTAGATATGCTCTTAACAGGCTTTGATGTTCCTTGTCTTCATACAATGTATTTTGACAAACCCATGAAAAATCATAATCTTATGCAAGCTATAGCAAGAGTAAACAGAGTATTTAAGGATAAACCCGCAGGTCTTATTGTTGATTACATTGGAATTGCTGACGATTTAAGAAAATCCTTAAGTAAATACACAATATCAGCCATAAATCAGGTGCTAACTGATATCAGCGAAGTAATAAATGTTTTGAAAGAAAAATACGACATTGTATCTTCTATGTTTTATGGACTGGATTATCAAAACTGGACAAAATTAACTCCAGAAAAATTAGCCCAGCTAACAGTATCTGCCTACAATTTATTAGACACCGAAGAGTTAAAGAAAAAATTTATTAAAAATTATATAACCCTTAAAAAAGCTTATGCTTTAGCAAGTCCTCATCCTGAAACAATTAAAATAAAAAATGATATTAAGTTTTTTGAAATGATTAAAAAGATGATAGTTAAGTATTCGAGCACTTCAAGGAAAGAAATATCAAGAGAATTAGAATATGAAATTAACCAGCTCATTTCAAAAAGTGTATCAGCAGAAGAACCCGTAGATATATTTTCTTTGCTTAAAAAAGACAAACCAGACATATCTATTTTAAATGAAGAGCTTCTCTCGCAGATTGCAAATTTAGCCCAAAAGAATTATGCAGTAGACCTTCTTATGAACCTTATTAAAGATGAGCTTAGAATAAAATTGAAAGTAAATCCTATTAGATATAAATCTTTATATGAAAGCTTACAAAAGCTAATTGAAAAATACAATATAAAATTGATTACCACAGTAGATGTTATTAATGAATTGATAGAGATAGCAAAAGACATAAAGAAAAAAATAAACGAAGGAGAAGAATTAAACTTAACAGAAGAAGAATTAGCCTTTTATGACATGTTGTTAAAAGAAGGAATGTTTAAAAATAAAGAAGAAATAATCTATGTTGTAAAAGAAATTAAAAAACAACTGGGATATTTTGTTAAAATTGTGGATTGGAATAAAAAAGAAAGTTTGAGAGCAAAAATAAAAGTGGCTATAAAGGCTATATTAGCTGAAGTTTTAGAGAAAAGAGTAGAATATGCAAAGATAAATCAAATTGCTTCTGAAATTTATGAACATATAGAAATGTTACATGCTGCATAAACTATTTTAAATTTTAAAATCTTACATAGCACTTTTGGTCAAAAAATGCCTTTTTATAAACTTTTCTAT
>JAGGXL010000057.1 GCA_021163085.1 Thermodesulfobacterium sp.
CTATCTTTGGGAACAAGTGAAGATGATACTGTAGAAAGAAAATGATAGAATAATACATCGCCTAAATTTCAGCTTTGTCGAAATTTCATATATGCTGGAAACGTTAAATTATAATTTGGCTTTGTTCTAAGATGAATTATAACCCAAGATAGATCTTGAATGAAAATGATAAGTCATAAATAAAACTTTAATGAAGGAGATAAGAGGTAAATGTTTTCATTGAAATGGACGAGGATGGATATTATATAGTGAGTTGTCCTATGTTTAAAGGACGTCACACTTATGGTGAGACTATAGAAGAAACTCTGGAAAATATTAAATTACATAGTTTTAAAGATCAGATTGACAGAATTTTATAAATATTTTCCAAAACTTCTTCCGGAGTGATGTCTTTTAAGCATTTGTAATGTCCATATTTGCAGGTTCTTTTAAAGCAAGGGCTACAGGGTAAGTCTTTTTTTAACACTATAGCTTTAGGATTTAAAGGTCCTGTGGCTTCGGGGTCGGTTGAGCCAAAAATTGCTATCTGAGGAATTTTAAGTGCTGCTGCAAGGTGCATAAGTCCTGAATCGTTAGAAATAACAGCTTTAGCAAAAGAAAAAATTCCTGCAACTTCGGTTAAATCTGTTTTTCCACAAAGATTATAGATATCTTTATTATCTTCCTTTATAAACTCTCCTACTTCTTTTTCTTTTATGCCACCTGTAACGATTATTGCAATTCCTTTTTTGGTGAGAGAATGAGCGATTTCTTTGTAATACTCCTTAGGCCACATCTTAGCCGGTCCATAAGCAGCACCCGGTGCAAGAACAACAAAAGGCTTTCCCTGAATATCTTTTAGAAAAACATTTTTTACCTTGTTCAATGTTTCTTCTTTCAACGGTAAATATAAGTCTTTAAAATCAGCAGGGAATCCTAACTTTTCTATCAAATATAGATAATAGTCTCTCTGGTGCAGTCTTTTCTTGGGTGTTTTAACAGCTTTTGTTAAAAGAAAACTTCTAAAATCTCTTGCGTATCCCCACCTTTCTTTAAGACCTGCTTTAAAAAAAAGCCAGGCTGAGGAAAAAGAATTGGTAAGAAGAAGTCCTATTTCATTTTTAAAAGGACTTAAAGTTTTTATATTCTTTTTTGTATTTCTTTTTTCATAATAAAGAATACCTGTATTAGAAAAATTGCTGAAAAGATTTACAATTGCTGGAGGACCAAATAAATAGATTTTTTCTCTCATACATAGGTTGTAGTATACAGGGGTTGCCATCAAGGTATCGCCAAGCCAGTTAGGAATTCTGATAACCATAATAAAGCCTCTTTACAACTAAAGTAGCATAAGCTCCTTTTTCTAAGGTAAATTTTAACTTTACAGTTGAGTTATCCAGTTTTTCCCACTCCAGATTTTCTGGAAAAATAACAGCAGGTCTGGGATAAGTTTTAAATATAAGTCCTTTAACAAAACTTCTTAAATTTTTAAGACTTTTTAATCCCTCTTTTTGACATATCTCATCATAAATTTGTGCTAAATTTAAGTTTTCAACTTTTTCTTTAAACTGTAATTTAGGGGCAGGAAGTGGAAGTTTTAAATCTTTTAAAATTTTCCATTTTTCTTCTGGTATATCTTTATAGAAGAAAAAACTTCCTAATAGATAAGGAGCTTCAAAATAAGATATATTAAGTTCTACAAGGACTTTTTTTAATATCTCATTCCATAGATAGCTCTGATAGGCATTCCCCAAGAAAAAAAGATACTCTTTATCTACGAGGTTTAAAGCCCTTTTAAAGGTTCTTTTAGAGGGTTTATGCTCAATTAAAAATTTTAGCAGATTTTTTTCCCAGTTAACCTTAGCAAGGTCTATGCATTTCTCAAAGTTTCTCCAGTTTTTTTTCAGACAATCTCTTAATTTTCTTGTTTTTTCTATATCAACCGCACTCCCCTCAGCAAGCAATAGATAAAGAGCTTTTTCATAATTTCCCAGAATAATTTCCTTTACTGCGAACTCTTTAGAACTTTTGATTGAACCAAATCTTTGTTCATCAAAATAATTTGCAATGCCAAATTTTTTAACCAGCTCTATTTCTTCGTTAAACTTTTTTTTTCCCACCTCGAAGTTTCTCACTACAATCTCGAATTTATTACTTATGAGAAAATCTTTTGACATGGGTTTGGTTGTTTTTCCAAGATAAACAAGCTCAAAATCTTTGTCTTTTATGTCTCTTTTAGGTCCATTTTTTATAGTGATAAACTGATGTGCTATTGCTTTTTTGTCCTTTAATCCTCCATAACCTATAGAATCCATGGAAATTCTTAATCTTTTCGCAATCTTTCCTAAGGTATCCCATGTTGAAATATTAAACTTTTTAAGCATATAAAGAGAGTATTTTCCTTTATTTTCTGGATAGATATTTGCAATCTCTGAAACAATGAAATCTTCTAAATTTTCTTTTATTTTCATCAAGCTTTATTTTAAAAGATAAGTATTTAAAAACAAGGCAGGTTGTTTTATGAAGAAAAAGTATTAAATTAATAAAAATCTAAAGAAAGGGAAAGAAACTTAAATTATGCTTACCAAAGTTTTAGCCAAAATTATAGGAACAAAAAACGAAAGAGAATTAAAGAAACTTAAGCCTATAGTTCAGAAGATAAATTCCTTAGAGCCTGAAATGCAGAAGCTTTCTGACGCTGAGCTTGCAAGAAAAACTGTAGAGTTTAAGGAAAGGCTGGAAAGAGGAGAAACCTTAGATGAACTTTTACCAGAGGCTTTTGCAGTAGTTAGAGAAGCTGCAAGAAGAGTTCTTGGAATGCGCCATTTTGATGTTCAACTTATGGGTGGAATTGTTTTGCATCAAGGAAAAATTGCTGAAATGAAAACAGGAGAAGGAAAAACACTTGTTGCCACTTTGCCTGCCTATTTAAATGCTCTTACTGGAAAGGGAGTTCACATTGTTACTGTAAATGATTATTTAGCTAAAAGAGACGCCGAATGGATGGGACCTGTTTATAGATTTTTGGGAATAACTGTAGGATATCTTCAAAATCAAATGTCAGATTCAGAAAGAAAAAAAGCTTATGCTTGTGATATTACTTATGGAACGAATAGTGAATTCGGATTTGATTATCTTCGCGATAACATGAAATTTTCCTTAGAAGATATGGTTCAAAGAGGTCACTATTACGCAATTATAGATGAGGTAGACTCTATCTTGATAGATGAGGCAAGAACACCTCTTATTATTTCTGGTCCTTCTGAAGAATCAACAGATCTTTACTATTATATAGATGAAATAGTTAGAAAACTGAAAAAAGATATTCATTTTACACTTGATGAAAAAGCTAAAAACGCCGTTTTAACAGAAGAAGGCATTGCAGAATGTGAAAGGCTTCTTGGTATAAAAAATTTATATAATCCAAGGTATGTGAGACTTATACATCATATTAACCAGGCATTAAGAGCTCATCATTTATTTAAAAGAGATGTGGACTATGTGGTAAAAGATGGAAAGGTAATAATTGTTGATGAGTTTACCGGAAGACTTATGCCTGGAAGAAGGTGGAGCGATGGACTTCATCAGGCTGTAGAAGCTAAAGAAAGACTGAGAATTGAAGCTGAAAATCAGACTCTGGCTATGATAACTATACAGAATTATTTCCGAATGTATGAGAAACTTGCCGGTATGACGGGAACTGCTGAGACAGAGGCAGCAGAATTTAAAGAGATTTACAATCTTGATGTAGTGGTAATTCCTACTCACAAACCCATGATAAGAATTGATTATCCAGATATGGTATTTAGAACACAAAAAGAAAAGTTCGAAAAGGTCGTGGAAGAAATAGAAAAGTGTTACAAAGAGGGAAGACCTGTTCTTGTAGGTACAACGAGTATTGAGAAAAATGAACTTCTTTCAAAGATGCTTAAAAAGAGAAAGATACCTCATCAGGTTTTGAATGCAAAGCATCATGAAAAGGAAGCTCAAATTATTGCTCAGGCTGGAAGGTCTCACACAGTGACTATAGCTACCAATATGGCCGGACGAGGAGTAGATATAATTTTAGGAGGGAATCCCGAAGGCCTTGCCAAAGCTCAACTTGAAGCAGAAGGATATGACCTTTCAGAAATAGATGAAAGAGCTTGGAATGAAGTTCTTGCTATGGCAAGACAGGGTATTGATCCCACTACTAAATATAAAGATTACTGGGCTAAGGTTTTCTATGAAAAATATCTTGAGTGCCAGAAAGATGCAGAAAAAGTAAAAGCACTCGGAGGACTTTATATAATTGGAACAGAAAGACACGAATCGAGAAGGATAGACAATCAGCTAAGAGGTAGAGCAGGTAGACAGGGAGATCCCGGAGCATCTCGTTTCTTCCTATCTTTAGAGGATGATCTTTTAAGACTTTTTGGTTCAGAAAAATTAAAAACATTTATGGAAAAGCTTGGTCTTCCTGAAGGAGAACCTTTAGAACATCCGTGGTTGTCAAGAGCTATAGAGCAGGCACAAAAGAAAGTGGAAGCATATCATTTTGAAATAAGAAAGCACCTTTTAGAATACGACGATGTGATGAACAAACAGAGAGAAACTATTTATTCTCAAAGAAAAGAAATATTAAAAAGTGAATCTGTAAAAGATTGGATTATCTCTATGATAGAAGAGAAATGCGAAGAAATTGTAGAGGAAACTTTTGTCGAAAACAAACATTTTGGGGAAGAAAACTCTGAATCAATTTTACAAAGGTTTAAAGAAGTTTTTGCCTTCTCTCCAGAAGTAGATTTGAATCTTTCCAAGAAAGAAGAAATTGTTAGAGAACTAAAAAATTGTGCTCTGAAGAGGTACGAAGAAAAGGAAAAGATAATAGGATCTGAAACTTTGAGAGGGCTTGAGAAGTATTTTCTCTTAACCACTATAGATACTTTGTGGAAAGAACACCTTTTAATGCTTGATCATTTAAAAGAAAGCACAGGTTTAAGAGGGTACGGGCAGAAAAATCCATTACAGGAATATAAGAAAGAGGCATTTTATCTGTTTGTAAATTTAATGAAAAGAATAAAAGAAATAACACTTTCCTATCTTTTTAGAGTGGAAGTTAAAGAAGCTCAGGAATCATCCGAAAAAATAGTAGATGAGCTGGAAAAAGAAGAAATTAATGAAAAAAAATTGCAGTATAAAAGAGAGGATGTGTTTAAAGAAAAAGAAGAGAAAAAATCTTCTCAACCGGTTAGAGTACAGAAAATAGGAAGAAACGATCCCTGCCCCTGTGGTAGTGGTAAGAAATACAAGAAATGCTGTGGTAGAAATTTGAAATCAAGAGAGGTGAGAGATGAAGTGTCAAAAGTGTAATTATATTTTTTCTGAAGAAAAAAAAATATGCCCCAGGTGCGGATCTGATATGGGGATGGTATTTGAGAAATTGGGATATTTTCCACCTTCTACATCAAAACCATTTTTAACTATAGAAGACTTTCAGGAAAAATCTTCGTTTACCCCTGAAAGAAAGGAAGAAATTGTTTTAGAAGAAGAATAACTAAGGATATTTATCTCCCCAGAAGTCTTTTTTAGTTCCCTCAGCAAGTTCTTTAGTCTCTAAGAGTGCCTTTTGATAATATTCCAAGACAAATTTTTGTGCTACTTTTGAAGTATAAGTATCAGGATAGTTATTTATAATGTAAAGTATTCTCTGATAAGCACCTCTATAATATCTTATTTTATAATAAAATTTAGCCACATATAATTCATGTTGAGCTAAAAGTTCTCTAAGTTTTTTAATTCTCTTTTCTGCCTCTGCTTTATAGGGACTATTAGGGAAATTTTGTAATAGCCTTTGATAAGCAGATATAGCTTTTTTAGTGTAACTCTGATCTCTATCATAGGGTCTTTTCATTTTATAATAACAAGTGCCTATTTGATAGATTACATAAGGAATGGCTTCATTATTGGGATAAAATTTTTCAAATTCTTCATAAAGTGCTATAGCCTGTAAATATTCTTCCTGCCAGAACATTGAATCAGCCATTCTCAATTCTGCAAGAACAGCCTGTGGAGAGCCAGGGAATTTATCCCTTATTTCTTTATAAGCTTCATAAGCTCTTTCATAGTTCCCTTTAGCAAAATTCTTTTCGGCTTCTCTTAAAAGCTCAGCAAGTAAGGGTTCTTCTTCTTTTTTTTCCTTTTTACCAAAAGCTTCAGAGAATTGAGAACCTATTCCAGATGTTATTTTTGATACTGTTCCACAGGAATTTAAAAAGACTGAGAATAAAAAAAATAAGATTAAATAAAAAGCCTTTTTTAAGTTAAAAAATTTCATAACATAGGTTTATATAGATTTATGAGGACAATATTTTATTTAAAACATTTAAAATTGAACTCTTAGCTACTGCTCCAACAATTACTTCTACAGGTTCTCCGCTTTTAAATATAATTAAAGTTGGGATAGCTCTAATCCCATATTTACCAGGTGTGATAGGGTTTTCATCTACGTTCATCTTGCAAACTTTTACTTTTCCCTTTAACTCTTCTGCTATTTCATCAATAATAGGAGCTATAATTCTGCATGGTCCACACCAGGCTGCCCAGAAGTCTACTAAAACAGGTATTTCAGACTGAAGAACTTCCTTTTCAAAATCCTGATCAGTTACCTTACATGTTGGCATTGTATTCCTCCTTTTAATAATTTAAATTCTTAGGCAGTCTAAAAGCTCAAATTAATACAATTTTGCAAACTTTCAACTTTTGTAAAAGATAAAACCTCTTTTAAGGATTAAAACAAATTTTTTAAATATTATTTCTAAAGTGTTAGAAAATTCTTCCTTTTTTAAAAGATAATAATTATAACCTATTACAGCAGGTATAGCACAAAAGAGACCCATAGCAGTATTAATCAATGCCTCTGCTATCCCAGGAGCAACAGTTGCGAGACTTGCACTTCCTTTTAAACCAATGTCGTGAAATGCCTTCATTATACCCCAAACTGTTCCAAAAAGACCTATAAAAGGAGCTACATTGCCAACTGTTGCAAGAATACCTAACCCTTTATTTAGATTTATAAGAATATTTTCTTTCTCTATCAGAGCTTTTTCTGTAAGTTCTTTTTCAGCCAAGTTTAGAACAATCTCTTTGTCAATATTTTTAGAAAAATCCTGATTTTCAAAATAGGTTTCATAAATTTCTCCAAAGGAAGCAACAACCCTTTTTATACCCTGTCCCAGAAGATGCGATTCGATATTCTTTGTTTCTTTTATCAGAGAAGAAAACCCTTTAGCCCTCTTTAGCATTGATTCCACATTAGAAATAAGCTTTCTAAAGTATCTATATCTAAAATAATTGGCAATAATTACATACCAGCTCTGAATACTCATAACAATTAATACAAAAAGAACAAACTTTCCTACATATCCAGTTTGCCAGAAAACTTTCCATAATTCCATAAAATCAAATACCCCACACAAGATTTTCCAGAGGTTTTTTAATATTTAAAAATTCCTTAAAAATTGTCAAGCCTTTTAAAGCAGGTTCTCTTAGTTCATAAGTATATTCATTAACATAAGTATCTACATGTTTTTTGATGGTATCTTGGTTTAATTCCTGAGCATAAGCTTTTAATAAGGGGAAAACCTCTTCCCAGTTATCTTTAGCCCAATTTATACTTTTTCTGAAAAGCCTGGCTATAGTGTTTTTGGTGCTTTCGGATAGATTTTTTTTGATAAAAAAGCCTCCTAAAGGAAGAGGTGCACCGGTAACTTTTTCCCAGTGTTTTCCTAAATCAACAATCTTGTAAAGATTGTATTTAGAATATACAAATCTTCCCTCGTGAATGAGAATACCCATATCAACCTTATTTTCTAACAGAAGAGGAATTATTTTGTCATATCTAACAAAAATTTTTTCTATCTCTTCTTTGTAAAAAAAGTTAAAAAGAAAATGAGCTGTGGTATGTTCTCCTGGAATGGCAATTTTTAGTTTCGGGAAATCTTCCACTTGGTAAGGTTTTTTCCCTACAAGTAGAGGTCCCATACCAAAACCAAGTGCAGATCCTACAGGCAGAAGTTCGTATTCAGAGTAGATAAAATTCCATATAGCAAAGGAAGTTTTTATTACAGGAAATAGACCCTTTATAGCTAAGTTGTTTAAGGTTTCTATATCTTCAAAACTAAAATCAAAATCAAAGGGTGTTTCAAATTTTTTTAAAAGAATTCCTGAAACTATAAAAACATCGTTGGGGCAGGGAGAAAGGGCTATTTCCAGTTTTTGATTATGCACTCCCAGACCTCTCTTAGAATATCAGAAGCCTTTTTTTGGTCCCATTCTTTTTCAGGTTGAAAAAGGAGATTACTTATTACTCTTATTTCAACCAGATAAATTTTTAATCTTTCACATGCTTTGGCAACTCCAAACCCTTCCATATTTTCTGCTATTGCATTGTATTTTTCGCTTAAAAAATAAGCCCTTTTAACATCATAAGTTGCTGCGCACACAGTAGAGAAAATTCCTGCAGCAGGGCTGAAGTTACAATTTTCCAGAATCTGGATAGCCTTTTCTGTAAAGGCATGAGCTAAAGAACATTTATTACAAACTTTAAAACTTTCTGGAAAAGGAGCAAGATGGGTCTTATATTTTCTTCCAAAATCTGCAAATATTTCTTCTGTTGCTACTATTACATCTCCTATATTTAAGTCAGTTTCTGGATAGGCTCCAGCCCAGCCAGTTAAAAAAGCCAATTTGGGCTTTTTAGCTGAAAGAATTTGATAGGAAGAAAGAGCAGACTCCACAGGACCCATTCCAACAATGTTTAAATCCAGGTTTAAATCTTTTAAAACCTCAGCCTCAAATTCAGAAGGAACAAGAATTATTAACTTATGCATAGGTCCTCCTAAATTTCTATATCGTTTTCTATATCGTCTATGTATCTAATGTGAGCTTTTATTCCCGATTCTATCAGATTCTTTAGCAAAAAATCTACCTCGTTAGCTCTTATCAAATTTCCCTCTGAGTAAAAAGGGAATTTTAAAATTACTTCCGCAGGTTTAAATTTAACAATTTCTACCCCAATTTTACTTTCAGGAGGAAGTCCTTTTAGGTTTTGTTTTAAGAACCTTTTTATAAAAAGTCTTAAATCTTTTTCATTTTTGAACTTTTTACTCAAACTTTCGAAAATATCACTTTAAAATTTTAAAAAATATTCTAACTTTAAAAAATATGGAAGTCAAGTATTACATAGGAACATGTGGATGGAGTTATTATTCCTTTAAAGGTTTTTTGTATCCATCTGAAAGTAAACCCAGAGAGTGGCTAAAAATTTATTCTCAGCATTTTAACACTGTAGAGATAAATGCTACTTTTTACAGAATCCCCACATCAAAAACTTTTGAAAAGTGGTATAAAGAAACACCTGAAAGTTTTGTTTTTTCAGTTAAAGCTCCAAAGATAATAACTCACTTAAAAAAATTAAGAGAGGTAAAAGAGGATTTAAAAAATTTTTTTGATGCCATATCTCCTTTAAAGAAAAAGGCAAAGCTTCTTCTTTTTCAGCTTCCACCATCTTTTAAATATAATAAAGAAATTATAGAAAAATTTTTTAAGATTTTGCCCTCGGACTATCTTAATATAATAGAGATAAGAAATATTTCCTTTCATAACGAGGAATTTGTAGAGCTTTTAAAAAAATATAAGGTATGCCTTTGCTTTTCTGATTGTGCAGGTAAATATCCTTCCTGGTATGAGGTTCAAACAACTGATTATTTATATATCAGGCTTCATGGGTCTAAAAAACTTTATGTTTCAAATTATGAGGAAGAAGAGCTTCAGGAACTGGCAAAAAAGATCAAAAGTTTTAAGGTTAACTCAGCTTTTGTCTATTTTGATAATACAGCAGAAGGATATGCTGTTCCCAATGCTTTAAGATTGAAGGAGATTTTAGAGACTATGTAGATTTTTCGTCTTGGAAAAGAGTTTTTATCTCTATAATTTCATTTTTAATTTTAAAAAATAGTTCAACAAGTTCAGGATCGAAATGTTTACCGGATTCGTTTTTGATAATTTCAAAAGCTGTCTCCACAGGACAAGCTTTTCTATAAGGTCTATCAGAGGTCAAAGCATCAAAAGCATCAGCAAGGGAGACAATCCTAACTAATAGAGGTATTTTTTTTCCTTTAAGTCCATAGGGATAACCTGTGCCATCCCATTTTTCATGGTGCAGGAGAGCTATTTTTTCTGCAGCTTTAAGATATTTTGTTTTTGAGCCTTCTAAAATTTTTGCCCCTATTATAGTGTGTGTTTTCATTATTTCCCATTCTTCTTTAGTCAAAGGTTCTGGTTTTAACAAAATGCTTTCAGGGATTTTTATTTTCCCAATATCATGCAAAGGAGAACTGTATTTTATAATTTCAATTTGTTCTTTACTTAATCCAAGATGTTCTGCTATTTTTGTAGAATAAAAGCTGATTCTATGAATGTGAAAACCCGTACACATATCTTTAAATTCAACAGCCTTGGCAAGCCTATATATTATTTCCAATGAAAGTTCTTTTATTTCATTAAAAGCTACTTGAAGTTTCAGATAAAGTTTTTGAAGCTCTGAGGTCTTTTTTTCTACTTCTTTTTCTAATACTTTTTGATAATTTTTTAGAAAATCTCTATACTTTTTTATCTTAGAAATAGAATTAATTCTTGCTTTTAATTCGGGAATAAAAAAGGGTTTATTCAGAAAATCGTCAGCTCCTGCAGAAAGACCCTTTATTCTGGTGTTTAAATCATTAACTGCTGTAATTAAGATAAATCCTATATCAACTGTTTCTGGATTGTTTTTAACAATTTTGCATAAAGAAATACCATCTAATTCAGGCATCAGAAAATCGACCAGCATTATATCAGGATTGATTTCAAAAAGCTTTTCCAGTGCTTCTTTTCCATTTTTTGAGGTATAAACTTGATAACCATCTGAAGAAAGAATCGCCTTAAGACTCTCTCTAATAGCAGGATCGTCATCAACAACTAAGATTTTTGTATTTTGCGGAGTTTCAATTTCTGGAAAAAACATTTTTCTACTTTTTTAAGTTCTTCTAAGGTGTTAATATTTATAAAATTTCTTTTATCTATTTTATCATTTTTTTCAATAAGTAAAATGCTTTGATTATTATACAGATATTGGAAAAGCCTGAAAAGACTTTTTTTTGGAGATGTTAATAGAAATGTTTCTATCTCTCTTCTTAAAGAACATGGATAAACACCCGGGAAGGGTTTAATTCTTTCTTCAGATTTACTAACTATCAAAAATTTGTGGCAAAAAATATATGAAAGGGTGCTTAAGTAATTTAAAAAACTTACCTCTATTAAAGGTTGATCAACAGCTACAACTAAAAGAGTTTCTTCCTTTGAAAATATTTTTAAAGCTGAAACAATACCAGATAAAGGTCCTTCTATTTCTGGATAAAAGTCCTTTATAAATATTATTTCTTCAGGTTTTATTTTTTCTTTGGTTAAAATTTCTTTTATTTCTTTTTCTTGTATTTCATTCTTAACCGAAATAAAAACAGGAGAAAATAAACTTTTCAGTTTCTGAAAAATCCAGTAGATAAGAGGTTTTTTACATAGCAACTTTATAGCTTTTTTTCCACCTATTCTTGTTCCTTTTCCTCCTGCTAAAATAAGAGATTTCATTTCAAAGATTTTTATCTAATTTTATTTATTTTAATATAGCTTCCTGAAAATTGATTTTTATAAACTTCAATTACTGCAGGAAACTTTTCTTTTAGATCCTTTAGATGGGATATTATTCCTATTATTCTTCCACTATGGTGAGCTAAATTTAATAAAGTATTGACCACTTTTTCCAAACTATTTTCATCAAGACTTCCAAAACCTTCATCAATAAAAAGAGATTCAAAAGGACGGGTTCTATACAAAGTTAAAATTACATCCGAAGTTCCCAGTGCTAAAGAAAGGGTGGCTAAAAAGGATTCTCCTCCAGAAAGGGTTTTTGTTTCTCTTTTACTTCCTGTATAGTGATCAAAAACCTCCAAAGTGAATTTCTTCTGCAAAACCTCATCTTCTATAAATTTATATCTTCCGAAAGAGAACTCTTTCAAATAAAAATTGGCTCTTTTTAGAATGAGCTGAGCAAAAAGAGAAAGAACAAATGAATGAAAAGATACTCCCTTTTTATTTTTGCCAACAATAATATTGTATAAGGTTTCAAGTAAGGGATACTCTTTTTCCAGGCTTTTCTTTTCTTTCTTTATTTTCTCATAGGTTGTTAAAATTTCTTGAAGATGCAACATGTCTCTTTCCAAGCTACCTATATCTTTATTTATCCTTCCTAAGGATTCTTCCAAAATCACTTTCTCTCTACGCCTTGACTCTAATTCCAGAATTAAAATATCTTCGTTGAGAGGCTTATTAATTATTGTTTCTAAATTTTTTTGATTAAATTCCAATTTTTTATTAGTTTCTTCAAGTTTTCTTTGAATTATTTCTATTTCATAAAAATAACTTTGAATTTCTTTTTCTATATTTTCTATCTGAGGTATCATAGTTATATAATTTTTAAAATCGCTTATAGAAGTTATAAAACCGTTAAATTTTAAATCAATCAGTTTTAAAACATTATTTTTATATTCTGCAGATTTTTCTTTAAGAATTTTTTCTATATTTATTAATTC
>JAGGXL010000067.1 GCA_021163085.1 Thermodesulfobacterium sp.
AAAACATCACCTGTAAGACACTCAGAATGCACCCTTACAAGAACTGGATTTTCGTCTATCTCTCCCATTACTAAAGCTATATGAGTTGCTTTATCAATAAAATTTGAATAGGCAATAAGCTTAAAAATTCCGTATTCAGTGGGAAGGTAGGTTTCAACTTCCCTTTTGACCAGACTTTCTTTTTTGATTCTGTACGCTATTAAGTCTCTTATGGTAATAATTTTTAAATTGTGTTTTTCTGCAAACTTTTCAAGATCTGGAAGTCTTGCCATGGTTCCGTCATCTTTCATAATTTCGCATATTACACCAGCGGGTTTTAAACCAGCAAGTCTTGCAAGATCAACCGCTGCCTCAGTATGTCCAGCTCTTACAAGAACTCCTCCTTTTCTTGCTATAATTGGAAAGACATGCCCAGGAGTTATGAAATCTTGAGGTTTGCTATTTTCATCAATTACAAGTTTAATAGTGTAAGCTCTATCATAAGCTGAAATACCTGTAGTTATTCCATATCTGGCATCTATAGAAACTGTAAAAGCTGTGCCAAAAGGATCAACCCCTCTTCTCGGTTGTAAAGGAAGTTGAAGCCTTTCTGCTATCTCCGGAGTTATAGCCAAGCAGATAAGACCTCTTCCATATTTTGCCATAAAATTTATTAATTCAGGAGTTACTTTTTCTGCAACTAATACCAGATCACCCTCGTTTTCTCTGTCTTCATCATCAATAACAATTATCATCTTTCCTTCTTTTAAATCTTTTAAAGCTTCATCAATGCTACTAATAGCCATACAAAAATTACCTCCTTTTTGGAGATTGGTTAAAAAAGATAATTTATTATAATAAATCTATTAATCTTTTTGCCAAGAGCCAGAAATGAAAAAAATTGAAAGTATAACTCGGTCAGCAACATCAGTAACAATCGCAGTTTTTATAAGCAGAATTCTTGGACTCGTAAGAGAACAAGTGCTTGCTTACTTTTTTGGAGCAGGAAAGTCTATGGATGCTTTTGTAGTTGGATATAGAATTCCCAATCTTCTGAGAGATCTTTTTGCAGAAGGAGCTCTTGGTTCTGCTTTTATAAAAGTTTTTAGCTCAAATCTTGAAAAAGAAGGTAAAGAAAAAAGTTTTAAAATCGCTCAAATTCTCATCTCCAATTTTTTAATTATTCTTTTAGTTGTAGTAAGTTTGGGAATAATTTTTGCCAATTCTATAGTTTCTCTTATCGCACCAGAATTTAAAAAAGATCTTTATAAGTTTACTCTTACTACAAGACTTACTCAGATTATGATGCCTTTCCTGTTATTTATAAGTTTAGCCTCTATTCTGGCAGGAATGCTAAATTCTTTTAGAATATTTTTTCTTCCAGCAGTCTCTTCAGGCCTTTTTAATCTGGTTTCTATCATAATAGGGGTTACAGGTTATTATTTGCTGATAAAAATATCTGTAGATCCCATTTATGCTATGGCAGTGGGGGTTACCTTAGGTGGATTATCTCAGGTTATTTTTCAGTATCCTATTATAAGAAAAGTGGGATTCTCTTTTGCTTTTTCTCCTGATTTTAAAAATGAGCATTTTAAAGAAGTCTTAAGGCTTATATTTCCTATAATTTTTGGTCTTTCAGTGGTTCAGATAAATATATTTATTAATACTTTTTTTGCTACCTCCTGTGGAGAAGGTGCAGTTTCCTGGTATTCTTATGCTTTTAGAATTATGTATGTTCCGCTTGGGCTTTTTGGTGTTGGTCTTTCTCAAGCTCTTTTACCAGAACTATCCCGCCAGATTGCAAGAAGAAATTTTATTTTAGCTAAGGACACCTTTTCCAGAGCTTTGGTTGTTTCATTAAGTTTATCAGTCCCTTCTGCTATAGGGCTTTTTGTGCTTTCCAATCCTTTAATAGCGATTCTCTTTGAGAGGGGTAAATTTACTGTTTATGATACTTTGAAAACTGCAGGTATTTTAGAAATTCTTTCTCTTGGATTACCTTTTTACGGACTCTCTAAAATAGCTGTACCTTTGTTTTATTCCTTAGGGAAGACAATAATTCCTGCTTTTGGAAGTTTAATAGCAGTTATTACAAATGTAGTGGTTATTCTTTTAACTATAAAAAAATTGGGGATAAACGGGGTGGCCTTAGGCACGAGTGTATCTCTTATTTTTCAGGCTACGTTTTTGCTTTTTATGGCTGTTTATAAGATAGGGACATTAAATTTTAAGTTTATAGTTAGAAGTATTTCAACTCTGGTTTTTGCAAGTTTAGGATTGGTTGCGGTATTAAAAATTGTGAGTATGCTTGTTAATTTTAGAGTTTTGGAAATATTTTTAAGTATTTTTCTCGGAGCAATAACTTTTATTGGAATTTGTAGAATTTTAGGTCCTGAAGAAACTTATATGTTTTTTTCTAAATTTTTAAGATTTTTTAAATTATAACCATTTTATAATATCCCACTTCGGAAGTGGTATAGTTTGAAATGGTTATAAAATGAGAAAAAATTGAAATTGCAAAATTGCTCTTGACATTTTTAAAAGTTTTGAAATTTTAGAAATTTTAAAAGTTTCATAAAGGGGAGGACAAAATTAATACAGTTTTAGACTTTGCTCTTGATGAAAAAAAAGAACTTCTAAAGACATTGTATCACTATGTAGATAATACTTATAAAAATTATCCCTTGGCGTGTAAACCTGGATGCAGTTTATGTTGTACTCAAAGAATATTTGCTACTTCAATTGAAGCTTACTATATTTTAGATATTTTAACTGAAGAAACCTTAAACCAAATTTTGTCAATTGAGAACTATCTTCGTCCAAAGCTTACCCATAATCAAATTTTGCTCAGTTATAAAGAAGGTTCGGAGCCGCCCTTAGAAGAGTTTCCTGAGGTTTTAAATCCCTGTCCATTTTTGACCGAAGAAAATTTTTGTAGAATTTATGAAAGAAGGCCACTTATGTGCCGTATTACAGCCTCTGTTGTTTCTTGTGAAAAAGGATTTGCAGAACTACCACCTTTTCTTTTTCAAATAAGCACTATAGCTTTGCAACTTGTTGAGAACATAGATCTTGGTGGGATTTACGGAAATATACTTGATTTACTAAAATTTTTGCATCAGTACAGGAAAGGACTGGTTGAAGAGGTACCTAATTATCTTTTGAATACAATTGATGTAGATGAACTTCCTATTTTGCCTGAAGAAAAAGATTTGAAAAAATGGGTAGGTAATTTATACAGAATTCCTGTTAAAGAAAACCTTAGTTTCAGAGATCTTCTGCAAAAGCTAAGAGAAGATTTTAAAAATTATGAATCTTTAAGTTTTCTCAAAGGAATTTTTTAGATTATGTATGAAGCAAAGATAGTCATTAACAAAAAAGAAGCGGAAAATATTTATTTACTGGGGATTGAGATTCCTAAAAATGTTTTGAAAAAGTTTCAACCTGGACAGTTTTTAAAAATAAAGATTAATCAAAGAATGGACCCACTTATTCCAAGACCTTTCACTGTTCATGCAATAGAGGAAAATGTAGTTTATATTCTTTACCAGATAGTAGGGAAGGGAACTAAATCTTTAAGTAAGTTGAGAAAAGGAGAGATTCTTGAGTTTTTAGGTCCTTTGGGGAAACCTTTCCCAAAACTCAAAAATTATGTAATCTGTGCAGGAGGTATAGGAATAGCGGGTTTTGGTTTTTTGCTCCAAAAAAGTGTTAATAAAAAAATTTTTTATTCTCCTGAAATGATCTTTTATGGAGCAAAGACAAAAGAAGAACTGGTAAGGTTGTCTTTTCTGAAAAGATTTGGCATACCTGTGAAAATATCTACAGATGACGGATCTAAGGGATATAAAGGGATTGTTACAGATATGATAGAAGAAGAATTTAAAAAAGATCCCAGAACAGTTTTAGCCTGTGGTCCGAAACCAATGTTAAAAAGAGTAGCAGAAATAGGAAAAAAATATAAAGCAAAAACTTACTTAGTTATGGAAACTTTTTTAGCCTGTGGAACGGGTTTTTGTATGGGATGTGTTATACCTTTAAAAAGAAAAAAACATGCACATCTCTGTATAGATGGTCCAACTTTTTTAGCAGAGGAGATAGATTTTGAGTTTCTCAGTTAATTTAGGAAAGTTAAAACTAAAAACTCCTTTGATGCTTGCCTCTGGCACCTGGGGATTGGGTGAAAATCTGGACAAATTTTTTACTCTAAAAGAAATTAAAGAAAACATAGGAGCACTGGTAACCAAAGGTATTTCTGTAAATCCAAGAAAAGGTAATCCTCCTCCAAGAACCTTTGAAACACCCTGCGGACTTATAAATTCAATTGGAATTGAAAATCCAGGAATAAAAGAATTTAAAAGAAATTATCTTCCCAAGATTAAAAGTTATGGAGTTCCTGTTATTGTTAATCTTTATGGTGAGGAAGTAGAAGAATTTTTAGAACTTTCTCAGGAGTTAAAAGGAGAAGCGGATGGTTTAGAGCTTAATATCTCTTGTCCTAATGTTAAGAAAGGCGGATTATTTTTTTCTTATGATTCTAAAACAGTTTCAAAGCTGGTAAAAAAAGTTAGAGAGATCTGGAAAGATTTTTTAGCTGTAAAGCTTTCTCCAGTTGGTCCTGTTTATGAAATAGCTGAGATATGTGAAAAATATGGGGCAGATACTGTAGTTGTTGCCAATACCTATCCAGCTTTGGCAGTCTTAGAGTTTAAACCTTTAAAAGTTTTACAGGGTGGGCTTTCAGGACCTGCTATAAAACCGCTTACTTTGCGTTTAGTTTATGATATTTCTAAAAAGATAAAAATTTCTGTAATAGGTTGTGGAGGTATCGTTTCTGGGAAAGATGCTCTAGAATATCTACTTTGTGGTGCAAAGGCTTTTCAGGTTGGTACAGCCAATTTAATAGATCCCAGAGCACCCATAAAAATAATAAAAGAACTAAGGAGTTTAACAGATGGCTTATGTAGTAAGAGCGCTTCCTGTTAACAAGAATTTCAGGGCTTTTGCTGTAGAATGTAAAGATATAGTTGAAACCGTAAGAAAGCTTCAAAATTTAAGTCCTATTGCTTCAGCAGCTCTTGGTAGAGCCCTTGCAGGCGTAGCTCTTCTTTCAGCAGATCTTAAAACAGGAAAGATACTTCTTCAGATAAATGGAGGCGGGCCTTTAGGAGAAATACTGGCAGAGGGAAACTATAAAGGTGAGCTCAGAGGAACAGTTAAAAATCCTTATGTGTACTTAGAGATTAAAGATAAAAAATTACCTGTTGGAGAAGCAGTTGGTAAGAATGGTTTTATTTCAGTAGTCAGAGATTTGGGATTGAAAAATGTATATCAGAGTTCAAGCAAATTAGTCTCTGGAGAAATTGCAGAGGATCTTGCATATTTTCTTACAGTTTCAGAACAAATCCCATCAGCAGTATCCTTGGGAGTTCTTGTAGGAACAGATGGGAGCATTCTTGCAGCAGGAGGGTTTTTAATCCAAAAATTACCAGAGGCAAGTGAGGAAGAAATTGCAGAGATTGAAAAAATTTTAAAAAGTTTTCCTCCAATTACTGCTCTTTTATCTCAAGGAAAGACACCAGAAGATATTTTAATAATGATTTTTTCTGAAATAGAAATTCTTGAGAGAAGAGAGCTTAAGTATAAATGCAATTGTAGTGAGGAAAGGGTAGAAAATATGCTTGTTGCTCTCGGAGAAAAGGAATTAGAGGATTTGGTTAAGAAGAAGGAACCAGTTGAGGTGATATGTCATTTTTGTAGGAAAAAGTATGTTGTGCCTTTAGAAAAAGTTAAAGCAATTTTAGAGGAATTAAAAAGTAAAAAATTAAAAGGGGGGATGAAATGAAAAAGTTAGGGGCTATTTTATCAACCTGTTTATTTTTTTCTTTGCCTTCTGTAAGTCTTTCAGCAACAAATGAAGAAGTTTATGAACTTTTGCAACAACTGGTAAAGGAGGTTCAAGAGTTAAAACAGGAAAATCAGTACCTGAAAAAAGAAATTGAGAGACTAAAGGCTCAGCAAAAGACAGAGATTCAGGAGGTTAAAAAAGAGGTTAGAGAAACCAAAGAAAAACTTGCCAAAAACGAAGGAAATGGGGCTATTTCCGGCTTTTTTTCAAAGGGAGCTTATGGAGCAGGGAAGTCCAAAGTTGATTTATACGGATATGTCAAAGGTGATTTAGTGTGGCAAGATTCAGCATCAGTAGGAACTACATATCTTTTATGGGCTTTGCCAAAGGAAAAAGGAAGACATGATTCTACCTCTACTATAACTTTCAGACACAGCAGATTTGGTTTGGCTTTAACCAAACTATATAAGGATTTTACCATCAAAGGCAGATTTGAGATGGACTTTTATACTCAGAGCAATGATGTAGAGAATAGACCCTGGAATCCTCAGCATGCACCTTTAAGAGCAAGACTTGTTTATTTTGAAGTTCTGAAAGATTCCTGGGAATTTAGGGTAGGGCATGACTGGATGACCATTGCACAACTCTATCCTCATCTCTCAAACTTTCCTGCAGGTTCCTATATGGGGAATTTAGCTTATAGATTGACTCAGATAAGGGTTACTAAAAATTTTAAATTCTCTGATGGAGATTTTTTAAAAGTTCAGTTAGCTTTGGACAAGCCTTTTAATTTTGCAAAATTAAATAGTGGTCTGGTAGTTTTTGATAATGAACCTGATACAGATTTTGGATATCCTGGATTAGAGGCAAGGATTGCCTATCACACCAAATTTTTTGATAGACCTGCTCTTTTTGCCTTGTTTGGACATTATTCAGGACAGGAATATAAAGAGGATTACAAAACTTTAAGTGGAGATGAAAAGACCACAAGCTTTTCCATAGGTATGGAATTGAGCTTACCTCTTCCATTTTTAAAGAAGTATAATCCCACTTTATCAGGAGAATTTTGGTATGGACAGGGATTGGGAGGTTACTACACAGGTGCTGTAGATCAGACAGCGAGGATTAAATACTGGGATGAAAGTGAAAGTAAATATGTTTATGCTACTACTTTAACTGGATTTGATAAAAATAATGACAAAGTTGTTTCTATTACTCCTGTTCATGCTATTGGTGGATGGGTTGAGCTTGGACTTAAACTTACTCCTAAACTTCAGAGCTGGCTTGGATGGGGTATTGATAATCCACTTAATTCAGATTTAGAGGGAGTTTCAGGAGCAAGACTTCAGCAACAGATGTATTATGCCCACTTCCTTTACAGGTTTGTTCCCGAACTCGGAGCTGGTTTAGAATATCTTCGTGTCATCACGGATTACAGAGAAAGTGATGGGGATGACGGTATCGTCAATCGTTTCATGCTGAGTTTTTACTATTTCTTCTAAAAAAACAAAAAAACACACCTCCATCTTTTAAAAATGGGGGTATGTTTTTAGCTTTTATTATTGAATCTTTTTAAAGCGATGAATATAATTTTTTAAAAAGCTATAGGAGAAGAAAAATGGTTATAAGGCTAATTATATGGATTATTATTACCCTTTCGGTTGTATTTTTTGTAGTTTTTAATGTTGAGCCAAAAGTTCAGGTTCATCTTTTACCTGGGGTAACTTTAGAAAATATTCCACTTGCTTTAGTAATTATTATCAGTTTTATTTTAGGATTGCTTGCAGGAATGATTTTATTTCTTGGTCAAATTATCAAGTATCAGCTTGAATTGAGAAAGGTAAAAAAGGAAAAACTCACAGAAACAAAAAAAGATATTTCAGGAGGGAGTTATGAAGATCAATCCTGAAAAAGAGATTGTTGAAAGTTTAGCCAAGGAAATTCTTGTTGCAGCAAGGACAGCCCCTAAAGCAAAAGGGATCGATGAGCTTATTTTTGGGCTTATAACAGATGAAGAAGAAAAAGAAAAACTTGCTCAGGAAATGGAAAAAGTGGCAAAGGAAAAAGGTGGGGGCTTTAAGTTTTTTAAAAGAGACGCAGATAATGTAAGAAATTCTGAAGCAGTAATTTTGATTTCGGTAAACTTCACAAAACCCTTAGGGCTTAATTGTGGGGCATGTGGTTTTAACTGTAATACCATTTTAAAACAGCCTAAGCCAAATTTAGACTTTGATGGTCCCATATGTGCTATGAAACTTTTAGATATGGGAATAGCTATAGGTTCTGCTGTTGCTAAAGCTAAGGATTTGTGCGTAGATAATAGAGTAATGTATACCATAGGGGTTGCAGCCAAAAGATTAAATCTTTTGCCTGGTCAGTTAATAATAGGTATTCCTCTCAGTGTTAAAGGTAAAAATATCTACTTTGATAGAAAGTCTTAAAAGTGGTTAAAATTAAAATATGCGGAGTTAAGTTTATAGAGGATGTCAAATTTTTGAATAGTATGCCCTTAGATTATATAGGTTTTATTATGTATCCAAAATCTCCAAGATTTGCAGGAAATTTATTAAAAGAGCTTCTTCTTTCTGTAGAAAAAGCTAAAAAGGTGGTTGTTTTTGTGAATCCTGAGTATGAGGACATTAAATATGTACTTGATTCCGGGACTGATTTTATACAGCTTCATGGCAATGAAACTCCTGAATTTGGTAAAAAAATAGGTTTTGAAAGGGTAATAAAAGCATTTAGAGTAGGGGATAGCTTAGATTTTAAAATTCTTAAACCCTGGAGGAAATGCTATGCAATTTTGCTTGATACCTATATAAAGGGAATTCCAGGAGGCACAGGAAAGGTGTTTAATTGGGATATTGCAAAAAATGCAGTTAATTTAGGATACAGAGTTTTTCTGGCTGGTGGTTTAAAACCAGAGAATGTTTTAGAAGCTGTAAAAACAGTCAATCCATTTGCTATTGACATAGCTGGGGGAGTGGAAAGCTTACCAGGTAAAAAGGATTTTAAAAAAGTAGAAGAGCTGTTTAAAAAGCTAAAAAACTTAAATTAAATTTAACAGTAGTATCCTGCTGAAGCAACAGATACCACTGAGCCCTGTCCAAAGGGTAAAGCCTCTTGGTAGTAAATTTGATGTTCACCTTTTAAATCAGCTTTATTTAAAAGTAAATTAAGCAAATACAGACAGGAAAGACCACATATTTTCATAGGTGCAAGATTTTTTGTCTTATTTATAAATTCCTCTGGTGATTCATTGAAAGTAATTTCAATTAATTGTTTATCTGTTTCAAGTGCTTTTTTAATATGTTCTTCATTAACTGCAAAGAGATCTCCGTATTTTGGTCCCAGATGGCAGAAATCTATACCTAAAACAATATAGGTTCTATCGTCTATTAGTTCAACAAGACCTTCTACAAACTTTTCTACCAGATCTTTGATTTTTTTGTCAGAAAAGGTAATCATAGGACCTATTAAGAAGGGAAATACTACAAATTCATCTTTTAATAAGTGGTGAAGGAAAAGCACCTGAAATTCAATAGAATGTTCAAGTTTATGAGCTATATGATTAGGGAAGAGTTCAATTTTTTTAGATTTGGTAAGATAAAGTACGCCTCCGCGGTCATTTTTAACTACTCCAAAAGGAGTAGCTATATCTTTGGTAAGTATAGACCAGGGAAGATCCAGATGATGTCCTACTCCAAAAATGATTACCCTTGAACCAGAGGGTATTTTAAACCTGCTGTAACTTTCTGCAAAGGCTTTGGCTCCTACTTTAAGATCAATGTGAGGTGCAATTAAGATTTTGGGAGTTTTGGAAGAATCAGGTTTGCATAATTTTAAGATGTCTTTTAAAAAAAATTCAGCTTCTGAAGCCGAAAGAGGATAGGCTTGATTAGCATGAGCCATAGGTCTTAAAGGTAAAGAAAACCATTTTTCATAGGCTTTATTTTTTATTTCTTCAAAATTTTTGCTCCATAAGAGACCTTTTTCGTCAAGAAAACTGACAATTTTAGTAATTTCTTCTAAAGGAACAATTTCTCCAAATCTTTTTGTAGCTTCTGCTTGAAGATCTCTTAAATCGTGTTTACCATCCATTAAAGGAAGCAAGAAAGCTACATTTTGAGGAACTACTACGATTTCTTCAATAATACCAACAGGGTCTCTTAATAAAAATACGGGCTTACCTTCATGCTTTGAAGGAATAACATCTAAATATCTTAAAATAGGTCTATAAGTTTCATCCATTATTCTACCTCTCCAAAGTCTTCGGGTGTTAAGTTTTGACAGGCCTCTTTTACTCTTTCTACAGCAGTGTAAAAATCTTCCTCAATCGTTCTAACTCTTACGCCATAAGCTTTTTGCACACTTTTTCTTACTATTTCTCCTTTCATTAAAGCATTTTGCCAGCCTAATTCAGCATACTTTTCATTAACCACTCTATTTAAATCTATCAGTGCTTCTGCCCTTTTTCTTCTTTCTTCAGCAGCATCTTTTAAAGGCATGCCCAGAAAATTATCAATTTTAGAAACAAAGCTTTCATAAAAACTTGCAGGGAATCTGGGATCAAATTCTTCTATAGCAAATCCAAAAGTAATAAAAACTGGGTCTTTAAAATAGATAAATAGATCCTCTTCAATTAAATCAGGCTGTTGGGCTAAAAGGTCCTGATAGAGCCTGTAAGTTTGTTTTGATTTTTCTTTAACATTGGGCGGTTTTTCAGTATTAAATTCAAGAATGTAGTGATAAAGACTTTCATCAACTATAATACCCAGAATTTCTCTTGCTCCGAGTTCTCTCATAGCTTCAAACCTGTGCATTCCGTCAATTACATAGTATTTACCGTCTTTTGGTACAACTACTATAGGAGTTAAAAAACCAAGTTTTTCTATAGCCATTTCTAGATGTTTTTTTAGGCTTTCAGAAATATCTCTCTGAAAAGGGGGTCTCAATACTTCATCAATGTTAAATAAAGCTAATTTTAGAGGCTGTTTTTTTACAGGATCTTCAAAAGTGGCAATTTCAATCATGTTATCACCCCCCTCATTAATCTGCATTTCTCCTGAGGAAGGTAGGTATATCTAAAATCTCTTCATCAAAAAGATTAAAAACGCTTTTTTTCTGTTTTTCTCCTTTCTTTTTTATTCCTTCATCCATTCTTATTACTTTTTCTTTTTTCTCTTTTTCCTGAAAACTTTCAAGACCTGTAGCTATTACAGTAACTCTAAGATAATCTTCCAGTTTTTCATCAAAAACAACTCCCCAATAAACCTTGGCATCAGGATGTAATTCTTTAGAAATGGTACTTGTAATTATCTGGGTTTCATGAATAGTTAAGGTATCAGGATGAACACTTATATTTAGTAAAACCCCTTTAGCTCCAGAAATAGAAATATCCTCCAAAAGAGGACTACAGATAGCCATTTGTGTTGCCACTTCTGCTCTTTCTTCTCCTCTTGCTTCTCCCATACCCATCAAAGCTGTACCTCCGCTTTCACTCATTAATACCTTAACATCTGCAAAATCAAGGTTTATATATCCAGGGGAAAGAATTAAATCAGAAATACCTCTTACTGCATAATATAATACATCATCTGCTTTTTTAAACATATCTGCAAGTCTTTCTTGAGGAGAACCAAGAGTGAGAAGTTTATCGTTGGGAATGGTAATAAGTGTATCCACGTGTTTTTTGAGTTCTTCTAAACCGTGTTCAGCGACTTTCATTCTAAATTTTCCTTCAAAAGAAAATGGTTTAGTAACAACTGCAATAGTCAAGGCCCCTAAATCTTTACAAATATTTGCTATTACAGGAGCAGCTCCTGTTCCTGTTCCACCTCCCATTCCTGCAGCAATAAAAACCATATCTGCATCTTTTAATACATCTCTTATTTCTCTTTCACTTTCTTCAGTTGCCTGTCTACCAATTTCGGGCTTCCCACCCGCTCCTAAACCTTTGGTTAACTTTTTACCTAACTGTATTTTCAGAGGAGCAGGATTTAAATCCAAAACTCTATAATCTGTATTTGCTGCAATAAATTCCACTCCCTGTAATTTGTTCCTTATCATATTTGCTACTGCATTACCTCCAGCTCCTCCAATACCAATTACTTTTATATTGGGTTGAACTTTTATTTCATCATCTAATAATTCAAAAGGACCACCCATTATTTAGCCCCCTTTTATAAATTTTGAAAAACTTTTCTTTAATTTTTCAATTAATCCTTCTTTCTTATCTTCTTTTATTTTTTCTTTTAAACCACTATAAACATAAGAAAGCATTCCCACAGAAGTAGCAAATTGAGGATGATAAGTTTCTTCAGCAAGTCCGGCAAGTTTAAAGGGGTATCCAATCCTTGCTGGTAAGTTAAATATTTGTTCAGCTAAATATATAATACCGGGAAGAAGAGCAGACCCTCCAGTTATTACTATTCCACTACCTGTTTTAGATTTTATATCAACAATATCTTCTTCATAAAATGTTTGTGCCTGTAACTCTTTTTCAATCAGTTCAAAAAGCTCTCTTATTCGTGGTTCCAGAATTTCTGCCAGAATTTTTTTGTTTACTTTTTTAGGAGGACGGTCTCCTATTCCTGAAACCTCAACAATTTCTTCATCATCTACAAGTTCTCTTACACAAACTCCATTTTCAATTTTTAATTTCTCTGCTTCTTTTCTCGAGGTTCTTAGACCTACGGCAAGATCATTGGTAAGAAGTTCTCCTCCAACAGGTAGAGAAAATACATGCCTTAAGACATTATCCCAGTAAATTGCTACATCAGTAGTTCCACCACCAAGATCAATTAGTATAACTCCTAATTCTTTCTCCTCAGGAGTTAATACCCCTTCTCCAGAAGCTAATCCTTGGAAAATAACGCCATCTACTTCTAAATCCAGATTTTCAAAGCATCTTAGTAGATTTTGAAGATTAGAACGATTGCAGGTAATCAAACGAACATGTGCCTCCAGTCTTACTCCAGACATTCCAATAGGTTGAATTATTCCTCTTGCTTGATCAACTATAAATTCTTGAGGGATTACATGTAAAATGGTTCTGTCTTGTGGAAGCTCCACAGCTTGAGCAGAATATAAAACCTCTTCTACCTCAGCAGGAGTAACCATTTTTTCTTTTAAGGCAACCACGCCTGAGCTGGGAAGTGTCTTAATATGACTTCCTGCAACACTGGTATAAATACTTTCTATATGAACTTTAGCCTGAGATTGAGCCTTTTCTATAGCTTCTTTTATGCTCTGTGTAGCCTCATCTATATTTATTATGATTCCCTTTTTAAGCCCCTTTGAAGGAGCTATACCCATTCCTGTGACCCATAAATTTTTTTCCCTCTCTTCACCTATAAGAGCACATATCTTGGTAGTGCCTACATCGACAACCAGAATGCCTCTTTCTCTTCCCATTTATCAACTCCTGAACTTTATTAATGCAGAACCTAAGGGATAATCTAATCTTATAAGCTCAACTTTTTCAATTAACTCTTTTTCATATAAGTAAGCCATTATTTTATCCAGATTTTTGTAAAAATATGTCCAGTCTTTTTCTGAAAAAAGCGGAAAATAAATTTTTATGTTATTTTTGGTAACAAAAATTAGTTTATCTTCTTCTAAAATAGCTTTTGCCAAGTTTTCGTAAACAGGTAAATAATTTTTATGATTTTTTAACCACATTAAAAAGTTTAAAAACTTATTTTTAAATTTCTCGTTTCTGATTTCAACTACCGGATAAAACTGATAATCTTCAGGTAAAATAGTATCTATATTAACTCCATTTTTATCTATGAGGTAACCTTTATTGTTTAGGGTAGTAATTGCAAGAGGTTCTCTCTCTTTTATCTTGATCTCAAGTGTATAGGGAAGACGTTTTGCTATAACCACTTTTTCAATTTTTGGATTAAGAAGAATTCTTTTTTTTATCTTATCGATAGGTATTGAGAAAAGTCTTTCTCCCCCTTTTAGACCGGTTAATGCTATAATTTCTTTTTTCTCAATCTTTTTATTATTAATTACCT
>JAGGXL010000060.1 GCA_021163085.1 Thermodesulfobacterium sp.
CTTATATACAAATTAGCTGGTAGTTGTTTATGATATTTTAAAATAATTTTAAATGTGATATGTTTGGTTAGGAAGATGCTTATAGGTACCTGGAATGTAAATTCAATTAGGATGAGAAGAGAGCATGTTGAGAGACTGCTACAGGAGAAATCTATAGATATTTTAGCCCTTCAGGAAACAAAAGTAGAGACAGGAAAATTTCCTGATCTTGATTTTAAAAAATTGGGCTATGAAGTTTATTATTACGGAGGAAAAGGAAGAAATGGAGTGGCAATTTTGTCTAAATTTAAAGCTGAAGACATTATAAATGGTTTTAAAGGACTAAAGGAAGAGGATCAATTTCCTGATGTTAAGGAAAGAATAATTGGAGTAAAAATTTCCTCAGAAAAAGTAAAAGAACTCTGGATTTTTTCTGTTTATATACCAAATGGAAGTCCGGTTAACTCAGACTACTATTTTTATAAATTGCAATTTTTATGGAAATTTAGAGAATTTCTCGAAGCTAATTTTCCCAAAAATACCTCCCTTATCATTATGGGAGATTTTAATGTAGCACCAGAAGAGATAGATGTGTATGACCCAGAAATATTGAGAGAAAATATTTGTTTTACAGAAAGAGAAAGGAAAGCTTTTAAGATATTGCTTGATTTCGGATTAGTAGATGCTTTAAGATTAAAATATTCAAATAAAAGCGGGATTTTTACCTGGTGGGACTATCAATTTTCAGCCTTTAATAAAAATCAAGGAATGAGGCTTGATCACATTTTAATAACAGAGTCTTTGGTAAATAAGCTTCAGAATATATGGGTAGAAAAAAGTGCAAGGGGCTGGAAAAAGCCATCTGACCATGCCCCTGTCTTAGCTGAATTTAATTTTTAGGGATTCACAAAAATTATAAAGTGTGCCAGGAAGAACAATTTATACACAACCAGGTAACTCCTGTTCTTGTAAAAAGTTTCTGGTGTTCAATAAAACACCTTTGACATATAGTAAAACCACAGTTAGTGCATATATAACATAAGGGCTGTTCTTCTCCACAAAAGTCACAAACCCCAGGACCAAGCTTTTTTTCCTTTTTTGTTTTTTCTTTTTTCATTTTATTTTTATAAAGATTAACCCTGGCTTGCTGCTTTTATTTTTACATAACTGTCAATTTTTACTGTTTTTCTATCCTTAAATTCCTGTTGCTTTCCTGGATTCCAGTTCTGGACAGGTCTGAAGTATCCTACCACTCTTGAATAGACTTCACAAGGAACAGCCTTTATCTTCTGAGTTTCTACTTTTGTCTTTCTCATATCTTTCCTCCTGAATTTATATTACTTTGTATGCTTTTTCCGGTAATTTGGTTAGTAAGGTTATAGGAAGTTCAATCTCAATACCAAATTTTTCAAGCTCCTCTTCTGTATGTGGATAGGGACAAAAATCGTGTTTTCCAGGAAGATATCCATGCACAGGGCAGACAGAGAAAGTGGGAGTGATTGAAAAATAGGGTAATTTAAAGTTTTCAACTATGGTTTTAATCAGCTCTTTTACAATATTCCTGTCTGTAATTTCTTCTCCTACAAATAGATGGACAACTGTTCCACCTGTAAAAAGAATTTGCAAATCATCCTGATGAGTAAGAATTTCAAATATGTCATCTGTGTAATTTACAGGTAAATGACATGAGTTTGTATAATAAGGAGCAGAGTCTGTTCCAGCAGTTTTTATTTTTGGAAATCTTTTCTTATCTATTTTCGCAAGTCTGTAGCTTGTTCCCTCAGCAGGGGTGGCTTCTAAATTATAGAGATTCCCTGTTTCTTCCTGAAAGTCTGCTATTTTATCTCTCATAAATTGTAACACCTTTATAGCAAATTCTTTAGCATCTGGGTCATAAATAGGTTTACCTAAAAAGTTAAGGCACATTTCATTCATTCCAATGATTCCTATTGTAGAAAAATGATTTGCCCAGTATTGTCCTCTCGCTTGTTTAACACTTTGTAAATAAAACTTGGAGTAGGGATAAAGTCCTTTTTCAGTGAAATCTTCAATAACTTTGCGTTTTATTTCAAGAGAGGTTTTAGCAAGTTCCATCAAAGAGGTTAATCTCTCAAAAAATTCTTCTTCACAAGTAGAAAGATAACCTATTCTTGGAAGATTAATGGTAACCACACCAATGGAACCTGTAAGGGGATTTGCTCCAAAAAGACCACCTCCTCTTTTTCTTAACTCTCTTTGATCAAGACGAAGTCTGCAGCACATACTTCTTGCATCATCTGGATCCATGTCAGAATTTACAAAGTTGGCAAAGTATGGAATACCATATTTTCTTGTCATCTCCCAAAGCACTTCATAATCAGGGTTATTCCAATCAAAATCTTTGGTGATGTTATAGGTGGGAATGGGGAAGGTGAAAATTCTTCCTTTAGCATCTCCTTCCATCATAAGTTCACAGAAAGCCCTGTTTATCATGGACATTTCTTTATAGAACTCTTCATAAGTCTCTTCTTGAGGTTTCCCGCCAATAATAACATTGGATTTTGCATATAGCTTTGAAGGTTTAAGATCAAAGGTTAAATTGGTGAACGGGGTTTGGAAACCGACGCGAGTTGGAACGTTTACATTAAATAAAAATTCCTGCATGCACTGTTTAACATCAGTATAGGAGAGTTTATCGTATCTCACAAAAGGAGCAAGAAGGGTGTCAAAATTAGAAAAAGCTTGCGCGCCCGCGCTCTCACCCTGGAGTGTATAAAAAAAGTTTACAACCTGTCCAAGAGCAGATCTAAAATGTTTAGCAGGTTTACTTTCTACTTTTCCATAAACTCCACCAAAGCCTCTTAATAAGAGGTCATAAAGATCCCATCCTACACAATAAGGTCCCAGTATTCCTAAATCATGGATATGCAAGTCTCCTTCTTTATGAGCTATTGCTACTTCTTCTGGATAGAGTTTTTCAAGCCAATATCGAGCAATAATTGATGAAGAGACATGAAAGTTTAATCCCTGAAGACTAAAACTCATATTAGAATTTTCTTTAACTCTCCAGTCTTCGTTGCCCAGATACTCTTCTATAAGATTTATTCCATCAACTAAAGCCTTTCCAATTTCTCTTGCTTGACGTCTCTTTTCACGATAGAGAATGTAAGCTTTTGCAACTTCAGGGAACCCTTTTTCCATTAAAGTTTTTTCAATGATGTCCTGAATGGTTTCTACATGAGGTATGTCTCCTTTTTTGAAATAGTTTCTGTAAAGATAAACAGCTACAGCATCCGCAATCTTCTCAGCATCAACCTTGCTACCTATATTGGTAGCTTTCATAGCTTTATAAACCGCATTTATGATTCTAAACCTTGAAAAGGGAACCACCTTTCCGCTTCTCTTTCTAACCAGAGGTTCCATATATTACCTCCCTTATCTTGACACAATATTTTGTGGTTTAATTTTAAATATACCACAAAATGTTGTGTACCATAAATTTTAAAAAATCTCAAGAATGGTGAATAGAGGGAATGAATATGATTTTAGAAAGTTGTTTCTGTAATTTTTATAGAAATTTTTTTATTTTCAAGGTGATTTGAC
>JAGGXL010000013.1 GCA_021163085.1 Thermodesulfobacterium sp.
TAAAAATAGCCTGAGCCAATACTGTAGCAGTAGTGGTTCCATCACCAGCTACATCACTTGTTTTGGAAGCTACCTCTTTTACCATCTGAGCTCCCATGTTTTCAAACTTATCCTCTAATTCAATCTCTTTAGCAACAGTTACTCCGTCTTTTGTAATAAGTGGTGATCCAAAAGATCTTTCTAAAATAACATTCCTACCTTTAGGACCAAGAGTTACTTTTACTGCATCAGCTAACTTATTAACACCAGATAAAATTTTGTCTCTGGTATTAGCTCCATAGATAATTTCCTTAGCAGCCATATCACTACCCCCCCTTTTAAGTTTTTTAATTATTCAAATATTAATTATTACTCCTCAATAATAGCTAAAACATCGTCTTCTCTCATAATTAAATATTCTTCACCTTTTAGTTTAATCTCGGTTCCAGCATATTTGCTAAAAAGAACCTTATCTCCTTCTTTTACTGTTAAAGGCTGTTTCTGACCATTATCTAACAGTCTACCATCTCCTACAGCTATTACTTTACCCATAATAGGTTTTTCCTTGGCTGTGTCTGGAATAATAATTCCTGAATCTGTTTTCTGTTCTTCTTCAATGCGTTGAACTAAAATCCGATCATACAAAGGTCTGATCTTCATACCTCCACCTCCTTTTAGTATTGAATTTTCACAATTTTATTATTTAGCTGAAAAAATAATCACTCATTTTTAAAAGACAAGAGGGAGAAGAAGAACTAATTTTTAAAAAATTTGAAAATTTTGTTTAAAAGATCTTCTAAAGACTCTGAAGTATCAAGCACTAACAAAGGCTCACATTCTTCTGGTATTTCAAATTTTTGTTTCTGAGAAAGATAAATATCCCATAAAGCATCAGAATAGGTGTTTTCTGTTTTTCTTTTTAAAATTCTCTCTTTAACCACATCATCCTCAGCCTTACACCATATCCAGTAAATTTTAGCTTTCACATCTTTTAACTTTTCCCTCAATAAATCTCTATATTTTTTATCTCTAAATGTAGCATCCAGAACAACATCTCTTCCATAAAATACTTCTTCTACAGCCTTTTCTATCATATTTTGATAAGTTTTTAATGAAATTTCAGGAGAATAAATCCCTTTCTCAAAATCAGCATAATAGTGTTTAGTTGGATCAAGATTTAACAACTTTTTTCTCATTATATCTGAAGCTAAATAAACAGCTGGCATTCTCTTTAACAAATTTTTAGATAAAAAGGTCTTTCCTGTTCCTGAAAGTCCAAAAAAAACCACAATTTTAGGAATTCCTCCTGCATAATAATAAGCAAGATCAAAATATTTCTTAGCAGACTCCAAAGCTTTGTTTCTTTCTTCTTCTGAAATTTCAGAAGAACTAGAAGTAAAGCATCCTATTTTACCTCTCACATAAGCTCTATAACACTTATAAAAATTTAGCAATTTATAAAGATCTCTATCTTCGCTTTTTTTTATATAACTTTCTATAAAATAGTCTGAAAAATTTCTATACCTGTGATAATCCAGATCCATTGCTAAAAATGAAATATCACAACATACATCTCCGCACCTAAACCTCTCATTAAACTCGATACAATCAAAAATATAAACCTTCTTTAAGTTATCAAAACAAATATTAGCTGAATAAAGATCTCCATGCCCATCTCTTATAAATCCTTCTTTTACTCTCTTTTCAAATAACTCTCTTTTTTCTCTAATAAAGGTATTACTATAATTAACGATGTAATTGTATTTTTCTTCTGTCAAAACTATTCCTATAAAGTCTTTTGTTTGCTCAAAATTTTCATTAGTATTGTAAGAAATAGTTTCTATGCTTCCGTATTTGTTAACATTTTCTCCTGTTGGTGCAGATTTATAAAAGGGCACTAAGGTATTAACAATAAGATCTATGTGCCTTTCTGTTATTTTTCCTTCCTGGAGGAGATTCTTCATCATACCATCTTCAGGAAGTTTTCTCATTTTTACTGCATATTCTATTACCTCACCTCTTCCTTCAAATTTATATACCCCTTTCTCCTCAGTTACTGGAACAACACCAAGATAAATTTCTGGAGAAAGCCTTTTATTGAGTTCTACCTCTCTCTCACAAAAATGCTTTCTCTTTTCCAAAGTTGTAAAATCAAGAAATCCAAAATTAACCGGCTTTTTTATTTTATAAACAAAGTTATCTGTAATGAAAACATAAGAAATATGAGTTTGAACAATCTTTAGTTGAGAAACTTTAAATGAAAAAGAATCAGGATTAATAATTTTGTCCCAAAAAATTTCTTTCATTTTTATAAATTTTAATTTCTTTTACTATTTTTCGCAACCAAAATATATTATAAAAAATATTTCACCTTGACCAATGTTTTCTTAGCATATAAAATTTAATTTAAGTTATAAAACAGGAGGAAAAAAATGAGTTTAACTATTCTTTTTTTGGTGGTTTTATTTTTGTTATTTTTACAAGCTTCTATAAAAGTAATAAATGAATATGAAAGAGCTGTAGTTTTAAGATTGGGTAAATTTTTATCGGTAAAAGGACCCGGATTAATTATATTGATTCCAATCATTGATAAAATGAGAAAACTTGATCTAAGAACAGTAACCTTAGATGTTCCTCCTCAAGAAGTAATTACTAAAGATAATGTTTCTATAAGAGTCAGTGCGGTAGTATATTTCAGGGTTTTAGACCCGGAAAAAGCCTTTTTACAGGTAGAAGATTATTATTATGCTACCAGTCAGTTAGCACAAACTACTCTAAGAAGTATATGTGGACAAGCTGAATTAGATGAAATCCTCTCTGAAAGAGAAAAATTGAACATAAAATTGCAAGAAATTTTAGATGCTGACACCGAACCATGGGGGGTAAAAGTTTCCAAGGTTGAAATAAAAGAGATTGACCTACCTGAAGAAATGAAAAGAGCTATGGCAAAACAAGCTGAGGCTGAAAGAGAAAGAAGAGCAAAAGTTATCAGTGCTGAAGGAGAATATCAAGCAGCACAGACACTTCTTGAAGCTGCACAAATTATGGCACAAAGTCCTATAACTTTACAATTGAGATATCTTCAAACTTTAACCGAAATTGCAACAGAAAAAAATTCTACTATTCTCTTTCCTTTACCTCTGGAAATACTTAAAGCACTTAATAAATCTTCCAAATGATTTGTGAAAAGATTATAAAATTTTTATTTAAAGAATTTTTTCACAAATTGTATAATAACTTTACTCGTTATATATAATA
>JAGGXL010000183.1 GCA_021163085.1 Thermodesulfobacterium sp.
AGGTATTTGAGGATCTTCCAGAAAATTATGTAGTTTTCTACATAAATTTTAGAGGGCTTGATGTGGAAAGAGTTGAAGATTTAATGAAAGTTTTATTTGATGTAGAATATGGTAAAGGAAAAGAAGCTATAAAGGAGATAATAAGAGAAATAGTAAAGGAAGGTAGTAAGGTATTAAAAAAAGCGAAGGGTATTCCCATTCCTGAGAAAGTCTTTGACTACTTATTTGAGACTAAGAGGAAGACAGAGGATGCTTTTAGGTATTTGGAGAATTTATTTAGTGAGGTGGTGGAAGGGGGAAAGAAGCCAGTATTAGTAATAGATGAGCTTCAAGTGATAAGGAAGGTGATAAATGCGACAGGGCAGCTTGTGCTTAATAGGTTATTTAATTTTATGGTAAGGCTTACAAAAGAGACGCATCTTTGCCATTGTCTTTGTGCAACGAGTGATTGTTTGTTTATAGAGGATGTGTATAGTAATGCACGACTTGAAGGAAGGGCAAAGTATTTACTTGTGGATGATCTGGATAAAGAAGAGGCGTATAGGGTATATGAAAGGTTTGGTTTTGAGGACAAAGAACTCGTTTGGGATTACATAGGTGGTAAAATAGGAGATATGGTGAGTTTATTTGAGGAGAAGAAGAGGGGATATGGAGAGAGGGAAGCTTTGGAAAGTATGTTAAAGAATGAGAGAGCAAAACTTAGTGATTTTTTGGAAAAAGTTGAGTATGGGAAAAAATTTTTTGAGTATGAAGGAGAAAAAGTAAAAATAGAGAAAGAAAAGATTATGGATATTTTTCAGATTCTTAGTAATAACGAGATTGTGAAGAAAGAGGAGATAATACCTGTTTATCGAAATTATTTAGTGAGCAAGAATATACTATTTTACAATTCAGTAGAGGGCACTGTAAGACCCCAAAGCAGGCTTTTGTGGAGGGCAATACGAGAGGTTATACGCAGTATTTGATTATACAAAAATAGAAACAAATTTTTTTAAGAAACAATCCTGTGGTAAATAGGTAGTTTTATGGATACCGTTTGTGCAGTAGTAGTTACTTATAATAGAAAAAAGCTGTTGTTAGAATGCCTTGAGGCTTTGCGTAAGCAAACAAGACCTGTTCAGGGTATTTATTTAATTGACAATGCTTCAACTGACGGAACACCAAAATTACTTTTAGAAAAAGAGTATATAAAAGAATTACCTCCCGAAAATTTAACCGAACCCTGGGAGAAAGAATTTGAAATTAAAAATTTAACGGATGGGGAAATTATAAAATTACACTATGTCCGAATGCATGAAAACACAGGCGGAGCTGGTGGTTTTCATGAGGGTGTAAAAAGGGCTTATGAAAAAGGATATGATTGGCTGTGGCTAATGGATGATGACACTATACCCCAAGAGGCAGCTCTTCAGGTTTTGTTGGAGACCACTACCTTAAATTTAGGGATAAAAATTGGCTTTATATGTAGTAAAGTTTTGTGGACGGACAGCTCCCCTCACAAAATGAATCTGCCTCAGTTGAAACCCTTGATTAATGGGCTATGTTTCAATCTATATGAAGAATACGGAATTCTGCTGATTAGCGCGTGTTCTTTTGTTTCTATGTTAATCAACAGAAAAGTTGTTCAAGATGTTGGATTACCCATTAAAGAGTTTTTTATTTGGAATGATGATATAGAATACACGTCAAGAATAGTATCGAAGGGATATGTAGGGGTTTACAATCCTAAAAGTATAGTGATTCATAAAACTAAAGCAAATCTTTCTTCTATCGAAATTGCTGATCCGATTAAGTGCTTTTATAATATAAGAAATAACTTGTATCTCATTAAAAGAAGAAGTAAACTGAGATTTATTCTGAAATGCGTTTATAACTTGCTAATTATTGGACGACTTAAGAGAACTTTTATTTCAGCTCACATAAAAGGAATTCTTGCAGCTATTTTTTTTTCCCCAAAAATAGAAAAAATTAAAGATGAACAAAAATGAGTAAAATAGAAATATTTAATACCACAAAGGTATATGTAGCTTGCCCTGCCAGAGTAGCTACTGGTGGACCAGAACTACTGCATCAATTTGCTACTCAAATGCGAAAAGTGTTTGGCGTGCCTACATTTATGCTTTACTATCCAAAAATGAAAAATCCTGTTCATCCTGAGTATTTTTCTTATAGGATCCCTTATGTTTATGTGGCCGAGGATGTTGCTTCCAATATCTTAATAGTTCCAGAGATTGAGTCTGCACTGTCTTTGATGGCTAAGTACCGTAATATTCGGAAAGGAGTATGGTTTTTAAGCGTTGACAATTATTATCTATCAAAATTGTCTAGAAAAGATTTCTTTATCAAGCGAGCAGTTAATAAAATCGCTAAGCTAATCCTTGGGCGTCCGGTGTTTGAGATAAGATACGAAGATGTAGTAGATAAATACCCTATAAAGCAAGATCAAAAATTAAAATTAGCCGATTTCTGCCTTTGTAATACATATAGAGGCTGCTCTCACCTGCAAGAAAATGGACTATATCCAGTATTCTATTTATCAGAATACTTACACGAAGACTATTTGCGGACTTCAGTAGATCTCTCTAAGAAGGAAAATTTTGTAGCTTTCAATCCAGCAAAGGGTTTTTTATTCACCCGAAAAATTATAAAAGCCGCTGATGATATTACATTTGTACCAATTGAAAATCTAACTCGAGATGAAGTTATACAGTTACTGAAAAAAGCCAAAGTCTACATAGATTTTGGTAATCATCCTGGAAAAGATAGATTGCCCAGAGAAGCAGCAATTTTGGGTTGTTGTGTAATTACAGGGAAAAGAGGGTCAGCCAAATACTTTGAAGATGTTCCTATACCAGAAGAGTATAAATTTGAAGATAAAGAAGAAAATATTCCTTTAATAGTTGAGAAAATAAAAGATTGTTTTAAAAATTTTGAGATGCACTACAGAAATTTTGAAAATTACAGAAAAATTATTAAAAATGAGCCTGAAAAATTTATAAAAGATTTAAAAAATATATTTAAAACAGAAAGAGGTTAGATTAAAAGGAATTTAATTATGAATAAAATATGTAGCGTTATAGTTACCTATGGAAATAGGTTTAAGTTTTTAAAACAAGTTATAGATAGCTGTTTGAAAAATAACATTACTAAAATTATTGTAGTGGACAATGATTGTACCGAAAAAAGCAGAAAAGAACTAATTTCTTTAGAGAATAAAATAAAAGGGTTGAAAGTGATTCATTTAAGCAAAAACATAGGTTCAGCGGGCGGTTTTAAAACAGGGATTGAGAAGGCAATTAAACGTAGCGAATGCGAATATATATTATTGCTTGATGATGATAATGTAATTTCTGAAAGCTATATAGAGATTATGTTGTCAAACCTTAGATTTTATGAAGCTAAATATGGAAAAGGTAAGGTGGTGTTATTTTCTAATAGGATAAATCTTAGATTAGAGCCATCAAATATAAAGTTAGGAACTTTTTTGGGATTTGATATTGGTGATTTACCATATAAAATAAAAAAGGCAATAACAGGAAAAACCAAAAGTATCCCAGATAAATCAGAATTAGATGTAGCCGGGTGGGGTGGCTTATTTTTCCATAGGTCTTTAATTGATAACTATGGCCTGCCAAGTGAGTCCCTTATACTTTATCATGATGATTTTGAATTTACCTATAGAGTTAGAAAAAAAGGAGGGAGAATTTTCTTTATAAAAGATGCAAAGATCTTAGATTTATGTTCGGCGGGTGGTAAGGAAACAAAGTTATGTGTATTGGGAT
>JAGGXL010000139.1 GCA_021163085.1 Thermodesulfobacterium sp.
CTGGTAAAATCAAAAAGATAAGCTACATATTAACCCCAAAAGGTTTAAAAGAAAAAGTCCGTTTAACTTACCATTTTTTAAAACGAGCCGAAGCAGAGTATAATTATCTAAGACAGGAATGGGAGAGGTTGAGAAGAAGTTATAATGTCTGAAAAGCGAAGTAAAAAGTACTTAGAGGTTAAAGAAAATTATGGTTGTGGCATACTGAGGGAAGCTATCTTTAGGAGGAAGAAGGGGTATAGTTAAAAAGGAATTTGCCTAAATCAAGCAATGCTTGTTTTGTCAACTTAGACTTACAATTGGGAGGTTTTAAAGAAACTATATTAAAGGTAGAAGTAAAAGGAAAAAACTTTTCCCAAGACATTTTTAATCGTAGATGATATAATTACAGGATTCAGAAACAGAATTCCTTTATGGCTTTTTGGTTTTCTTTATTAGTTAGGTAATGCTCTTATACTTTTATAAAAATCCAGAGTGTGGAGAAGTTTATAATATCGGAGGAAGTAGATTTTTTAATATTTCTATGAAAGAAGTGATTGCTTATTTTGAGAAAGTGCTGAGTAAAAAAGCAAATATAGTTTATTGTAACCTTCCACGAAAAGGAGACCATATCTGGTATATTTTCTGTGTAGATAAATTCTCTTCCCATTATCCAGAATGGAATTATACCTACGATATTTATAAAATTACGGATGAGATTTGTGTAAAAGGAGATTTTTAATAATTCTTGTTAACTTTTAGCAGTTTTTATAACCATAATAAATTATTATTGACTTTAATTTCTTTTATGTTAATTTACAATAACTGTTTTAATAAAGGGACAAGATTGTCTCCTTAGTGAAATGAAAAAACTTACTCTTTTTTTTGTATTGAATAGGTTAAAGGATATTAAAATTTTCACCACCACTGATTTTCAAAGGATTTTTAATTTAAATTATCAGGCAGCAAAAAAAGCAATTTATCGGTATAAAAAAGCAGGTATCTTTACCGAAGCAAAAAAAGGTCTATATTTCTTAACTCAAAATTCTCCCCCAGAGTTTGAAATCGCCAATAGGATTTATTGTCCTTCATACGTTTCATTTGAAACAGCACTTTCTTTTTATGGAGTAATTCCTGAAAGTATTTATGAAGTAATTTCTACTACTCCAAAAATATCTCGAAATTTTATAATTAACGATTTGGTATTCTCCTATAAAAAAATAAAAAGAGATTATTTTTTTGGGTATATTACAGAAAGAGTTCAAGGAAGGACAATCTTGATTGCTGAACCAGAGAAGGCGTTGTTAGATTATCTTTATTTTGTTGTATTAAAAAGAAGAGGTTTTACTTATGAGAGAATAAATCTTCAAAAAAAAATAAAAAAACAGAAACTTTTTAAGTATGCAAGAATTTTCAATAACAAAAACCTTTTAAAATTGCTAAAAAGCCTTTATGATTAGTTTTGACTTAATTGAAAAATTGGCAAGGAAACATCAAACGAAGTTAGACAATATAGTTCGAGAATATATTCAACATTTGTTTTTATTTTTTCTTTATGAACAAAAAGAAGCAGATTGTCTTTATTTTAAAGGTGGAACAGCTTTAAAAATTATTTATCAAAGCCCGAGATTTTCTGAAGATTTAGACTTCAGCTTTAAAAATTCTTTAAATAAAAGAAAAATAGAGGCGCTTTTTATTAATACTTTAAATAATATCTCCGAAGAAAATATAGGAGTGGATTTGGAAGAGGCGAAATTTACCTCAGGAGGATATTTAGGAATTATTAGTTATAAACTTTTTGATTTCAAAAACAAGATATCTTTTGAGGTTTCCTTTAGAAAGAAAGAAAAATTAGAAAAAGAAGTAACTACCATTGTTTCTGATTATATTCCTCCTTATTTGATAATTCAACTTTCTCCTGCACAAATAGTTGGAGAAAAAATTTTAGCAGCCTTAGAAAGAGGAAAGCCTAGAGATTATTATGATTTATACTTTATTTTAAGAAATCAAAATTTAAGAAGGTACATTAGAAAAGTAAATTTGAGAAAAATAAAAGATAGATTGAATGAAGAAAAAATTAATTTTAAAAAAGAATTAGAAGTTTTATTACCTTTTAGTCATCATCTTATTCTAAAAAGATTTAAAGATAATCTTTTAAAAGAAATCGAGACATTTTAATTTTACGATTTAGTGACCGCTTTTTGGTATTTTTATAAAAACCCACGTTGTGGAGAGATTTATAATTGGTAGGTATTTTAATATTTCTATGAGAGAGGTAATTGATTATTTTGAGAAGGCATTTAGTAAAAAAGCAAAAGGGTTTAGTCTATTGCGTAAACCTCAAAAGATATATTTAGAGAACACCAACCTTTTTTATCTCATTGAACAGGAGAAAGGTTTTACTATAGAAAAAGGCAGTATCAGAGAGACCTTTTTCCTTAATCAATTAGGAAGTTTAAAGAAACTATATTATTCTGATAAAGCAGATTTTATGGATAGCGAAGGAAGATTGTTTGAGGTGGGAGGTAAGAAAAAAAAGACTTCATCAGGAGATATCTTTTTAGTAGTAGATGATATAATTGTGGGTTTTAGAAAGAGAATCCCCTTATGGCTTTTTGGTTTTCTTTATTAAGAAAGAAGATAGATTAGCGGGAAGAAATGTAAGAATAAGCGTTGAATTGTTCAAAAGCCAGAAAATAGTAATAGAAGATAGAAAGTATTGAGAAAGTAGATGAATCTCAAATGTGAAGATGTAGCCCTGTTATTGTTTTACTACTGATTTAGAAAAAGTCGTCCTGAAGAAAATTATTCAACTTCAGCAGAGTTTTCGCCATCCTGAAGGTAAAGGTTAAAGCAGGCAGTATTTTAAAAGTTAGGTAGTATTTTAGATATAAAGAAAGAGGAAGATAGTTTTCTTGAGATTTAAAGGTAATATTCCTAAAAAGGCGATATTCATTCTTAGAGTAGTATGCTGAATATATATTCAAATTTTTCACTTTTGCGAAAAAGTGAAAAAAGTTGTTTAAGAAAGGTTGCTTAAGAGGTATGGATTATTTGTTACAATTATTTAAAGGCGTTGCTAGTCAGACTCGGCTAAAGATTTTACAATATTTAGCAGATAATAAAGAACACAAGATAGAGGACATAGCCCAGACTCTTAAAGTTCCTTTTGCTACTTGCTGTCGGAATTTAAAAATTCTTGAAAGAATTTACCTTATTGAGAGTAAGAGAAAGA
>JAGGXL010000181.1 GCA_021163085.1 Thermodesulfobacterium sp.
CTTACCACTATGGCTTTAATACTATCTTTTTTTGCCATCTCTTTTATTGCCATAAGATATTCTTCTGACTCTAAAATAACACCTTTTATCTGAAGAACCCCTATCTGAGGTTTACCAAAATCTTTCTTTTTAAAAATCATTAAAAAAGAAAGAAGAAAACCAAGAAAAACGAAAAAGACAACCATTCCTCCAATAAAAGCAAGCCCGTAAACAAGCCAAGGTCTTTTCATTTTTACCTCTCTAAGAAGTTAATTTCTTGAGGAAATAATCCCCAAGTGTTACTAAAGTTGACTTTCCTGCTTTTACCTTATACTCTTCTATCTCTTTATTTTCCAGATCTTCCAGATATCTCAAGTATGAAATTTGAATTCTTCTTTGTTTAGGGTCAATGTTTATAATTTTACCTTTTATCTTTTCTCCCACTTTGAAACCATCAAGTTCTGCAAAATTTTTCTTTAAAGTTTTTGTTTCCTTTGAAAATTCCTTTAAAGGCATAAAAGCTGTTATTTCAGGTGTGATTTCTATCAGTAAACCACTGGGTAAAAATTTTTCTATTACTCCCTCTACTATGTCACCCACTTTATAATTTTTGCTTATAGCATCCCATGGATCAGGTTGAAGTTTTCTTAAACTTAAAAGTATCTTCCTCTTAGATGGTTTCACTTCAAGAACTAAAACCGAAACCCTCTCCCCAATATCTAATATCTCTTCAACTTTTATCTTTTTTTTCCATGTTATTTCCTTAGCAGGGATAAATCCTTCTATTCCAGGCTCAAGTTCAACAAAAGCCCCAAAGTCAAAAATTTGAACAACTTTTCCTTCTACAACATCTCCTTCTCCATATTTTTCAGGAACCTTTTCCCAGGGATCAGGAAGAAGGGCTTTTATGCTCAGCTTTAACCTTTCTTTCCCAGGATCATAACTTATGGGTTTAACTTTTACTCTTTCGCCTATTTCCAGATATTCAGAAGGATTCTCAATTCTTTTCCAGTCAAGCTCCTTATAAGGTAAATAACCTGTTAGCACCTCTTCTATTTCAATAAGAAATCCACCCTTTACTTTTTTCTTAACAACTCCTTCAAGTGTTTCACCACTTTTTATCTTTTCAATTAAATCTTTTTTTTTCTTCTGGTATTGCTTTTTTAAAACCTCTTTTCTTGATGCTACAAAAGTTCTCTCCTTTATTTCTAAAATTTCAACCTCTACAGTTTCCCCAATTAAGATTTCTAAATTTTCAGGCTTATTCCTGAAAAATGATTGAGAAATGGGTATAAAACCTTTCAAAAGAAAATCAAATTCTACCTTATAACCTCCCTTATTAAGGGCTAAAACTTTGACTTTGACTGACTTTTTATTTTTATAGGCTTTTTTTAACTTTTCCCACAGAGTTTTTTCTCTCAATTTTTTGAAAGATAAAATATAGCAATTTTCTTTATAAGATTTTTCAATAACCAGAGCTTCTACCTCATCTCCTTCTCCCAGAATAAAACTTCCATCACTACTTTTCAGTTCTTCTACAGGTAAAAGTGCCTCGTTTTTTAAACCTATGTCAACAAAAGCATAATCCTCATAAATTTTGACTATTTTACCTGAAACAATGCTTCCTGGTTTAAGATCTTGAAAACTTCTGTTTAGATATTTCTCTATTTCCTGAGTCCAATCACTCATTTAGAAATTTTTCTCTCAAAATATTTGGTAAATTTTAATTTAATTTTTGGATTTATTCAAGAGAAATTGAGCTATGAAATTCTTTTCATCTTCTTTGGTTTTTACCTTACCTTCTATTTTTTCTTTTCTAAGAAGTTCAAGAAGTCTTCCTATTTCTTTTCCTTCATTAACTCCAAGTTTTATAAGCTCATCACCCGTAAGTTCTGGTTTTATTTTTCTGTATTTTTTTAAAAAGTTTACCACATCTTTTCTTATTCTCGGGAAATATACACTTAAAGCAAGAAGATAGGGAACAGGTATTCTCTCAAAAACTTTTATTTTCTCCCATAAAGACAATTTTTTCCATTTCTCAAGAAGCTCTTTAATAATTTCTAAATGCTTTTTAATTTTTTCTATTTCTGGCTCTGAAAATCCAAGTCTGCAAGCGTTTTGTAAAGATTCAGGACTTACAAGACTCAATAAGAAAAACTTTTCTTTTTCCTTGTTATTTAATTCTTCTTTCAATTCTTTTAAATGCCTGACAATTGAATCAAAAAAATTTTTTTCAGTTTTTATACCTGCTTTTTCAAAAATATTTAAGTTAAAAGTAGTTTTTAAAAGTTTTTCTAAATTCTTTTCAGGCTCTTTGTTAAGATAAAGTTTTAATTCGTTTGCCAGCCTTGTTCCTGAAAGCTTTTTTAAGGCAGACTTCTCAAAGCACCTTTCAAGAGCAAGAAAAAATTCTTTGGAAAACTCAAAATTTAATCTTACTTTATATCTAATGCCTCTAAAAATCCTTGTAGGATCATCTATAAAAGAATAAATATGAAGAGGCCTTATTAAACCCTCTTTTAAGTCTTCCATTCCATTTACAAGGTCTATCAAAATCCCTTTGTAAGGAAAAGAAAGACCTATTAAAAGCGCGTTTATGGTGAAATCCCTTCTCAGAATATCGTCTCTGAAATCAGAAGGAAAAACTTTAGGAAGTTTTGCTACATCTTCATAAATTTCTTTTCTGGCAGTAATAAAGTCTATTAAAAATTCTTTTCCATTTAAGTCTAATTTTACTTTATAAGTTAAAAATTGTGACTTAAAAAGGCTTTCACCTTTTACCTTTTTAAGAAATTCTTTTAAAAAATTTTCCAGATTGCCCTGCAGCACCAAATCTAAATCTTTAATCTTGGGAACTTTTCTTTTATACAGTGTTTTTAAAAAATAATCTCTTACAACACCGCCTGCAAAGTATAAGAATTCTCCTCTTTTTTCTGAAATATTCTGAGCTGTAATCAGCACTTCATAAAGTTCTGGCTCAGGCAAAACAGATTTTAAGAACTTTTCCAAATCTATTTCATTTACTTTCATTTAAGTTGAGTCTTAAGCTCTGGGGTGATGTTTTTCGTAAATTTCTTTCAGTTTTTGGTAATCAAGATGTGTATAAATCTGGGTGGTATTTAAACTGCTATGTCCGAGCATCATCTGCAATGCCCTGAGATCTGCACCACCCTGTAAAAGATGCGTTGCAAAAGAATGTCTTATAACATGTGGAGACACTTTCTCTTCAAGTCCACATTTTCTTGCATATTCTTTTATTATCTGCCAGAATCTTTGTCTGGTAAGAGGAGAACCTCTTTTACTTAGAAAAACAAAATTTTTACTTTTTTCATTTGCAAAAAAAGGACGCACGGTTTCCAGATAAGTTTTTAAAAATTTTAAAGCATAATCTCCCAAAGGCACAAGTCTTTCCTTGGAGCCTTTTCCCAAAACTCTTATTAACCCAAGCTCAAGATTTAAATTTTCAAGTTTGAGAGATACCAACTCAGACACCCTCAACCCTGTAGCATAAAGAACTTCAAGCATGGTTCTATCTCTATATCCAAGAGGATTGTTAAGATCAGGGATATTAAGAAGCTTTTCAATCTCTTCTAAACTTAACACCTTGGGAAGTCTAAAAGGAAGTTTCGGAGACTCTATAAGTAATAAAAAACTCGTATTAAATCCTTTTTCTACCTCCAAAAACTTAAAAAAACTTTTAATACTTGATATTTTACGGGCTATACTAAAAGGATTGTAACCCTTTTTCTTTAGATGTTCCAAATACTTTCTTAACTTTTTAAAAGCCTTTTCTTCATCAGCTGGCAAGGGTTCACAAAACTCTATAAAATCCTTTAAATCAGATTGATAAGCAAAAAGAGTATTATAGGAGTAATTTTTTACTGTGGAAAGATAACTTAAAAATTCTTCTATAAGTTCTTTCATTAAAGTGTTAGCTCTTTTAAAATTTTTTCCACTTTAAATCCTATAATTTCATCCTTGGAAGTAAGCGCAAGTGTTTTTAATTTAGATAGAATACCTTGCTTTTCAGAAATATTTCTGTTGGGAAAATCTTCTTTAATCTTTTCCAGTGCTGAAAGAACTAATTTTCTTTCATCCAAATCTAAGAACAGAAGCAATGTTCTCCAGTCATCAGGAATTCCATATTTTTCTGCAAATTCTTTAGCCAATTTCTTAAAATTTTTGGTTCCGTAACTTTTATGTAAATTTTCTATAAAATTCTGTTTTTCCAGCTCTTTTTTGTCTACAAATAATTCTTCCAGTTCTTTTAAATACTTTTCTTTAGCCTTAGAATCTTCTTTTTGTGGACCTTTTTCTTTTCTTTCTAATTTTTTCCTTATTTTACTAAATCCACTCTGGTCTTTTAGTTTGTCAATTTCTCTCCAGGAAAGTTTTCTTTTACCATCGTCTCTGCTCATATAATTTGCCCCCTACACTCTATCTGGTATATCTTTTTTTCAGGTAGTTCTATAGCAGTAAGTGCTCCACCGTAAACACAGCCTGTATCTATGCCAATTCTATCCTCTAAAATCAAAGGTGCAGGAAAAGGAGTGTGCCCAAAAACTACAGTTTTAGGAAATTTATATTCAGAAAGATAAAAACTTTCTCTTATCCATAGCAAATCCTCTTCATCCTGATCTTTCAGTTCTTTACCTGGTCTCAAACCTGCATGAACAAAAATATAGTTATCAGTTTCATAATAAAGTTTGAGCTCCTTTAAAAACCTGAGATGTTCCTCTGGTATTTCAAGATAATCTTCTTTATTGTAATAACTTCTTAAAGTTGCCCCTCCTCCGTTATATAAAAACACATCTATATCTATACCCTTTAAAAACCTTTCAAACATCCATTCGTGATTACCTTTAAGCGTAACAATTTTATCCTTATAAAATTCTTTAAGCTCAAGCAATTTATCAATTACTCCTCTTGGATCAGGTCCTCTATCAATGTAATCTCCCAAAAAAATAACCAAATCTTTGCCCCAATTTACAGGAAGAATATTCAGCAACTTTTCTAAACTCCACAAACAACCGTGGATATCACCAATGGCAAAAATTTTATTAATCCCAGAACCTTGCTCTTCTGTCATCAAGCCTTGTGAGACCATATTTATAAGCTAATTTTAGTGCTTCTTCCCATTCCTCTTTAGTAATTTTTCTATCAAGAGGTGAATATTTCCAAGCATCTCCGCAAGGCCTGTACTGATCCATAAGATTAAAGTAAGTATGAGGAGAAATTTCTTCTTTTATAAATTTAATCACTTCTTCTGTTTGGGAAAGGCCTCCAGGCAAAACAAGGTGTCTTACAATTAAACCTCTTTTAGCAATTCCATTTTCTATTACCAAATCCCCTACCTGTCTATGCATCTCTTTAACAGCAACTTTAACAACCTTTGAATAATTTTTTACTTTTAAAAGCCTTAAAGCTACATTATCATCCATGTATTTAATATCTGGCATGTAAATATCTATTATCCCATCAAGAAGTTTTAAAGTTTCAAGAGACTCATATCCTCCGCAATTGTAAACAATGGGAAGATTTAGCCCCATTTCAGCTGCTAATTTTATAGCCTTTACAATAAAAGGAACTTGATGGGTCGGGGTTACAAGATTTATATTATGACAGCCCCACATCTGTAAAATAATCATAATTTTTGCAAGGTTCTCTACATCAATAACATCTCCTTCTCCAAGATGACTAATCTCCCAATTCTGACAATAAACGCAAGATAAATTGCAATAGGTAAAAAATATAGCTCCTGAACCATTTTTGCCCACAAGAGGTCTTTCCTCACCAAAGTGTGGACCATAGCTTGAAACCATGGGTTTATCAGTAACTTTACAAATACCCTTTTCTCCTTTAAGTCGATTTACCTTGCATTCATTAGGACACAATGTGCAAGAAGAAAGTTTCTCATAAAGCGCTTCTATCCTCTTGTCAAGTTCTCCAGATTCAAGCAAATTCAAATAAGAGGGGTACTTCTTCATAAAAGTTCAAGCCAATGACAAACTAAAGGAGGTCTTTTCAAAAGCAAACTAAAATTCAAATAACACCCTGTACAATGTGTAGCTAAAATGTTTTTATTTTCTAAATTCTTAATCCATTCTCTTTTATTTTCCTCTTGAAACCCTTTAAGCCAGAGAAAAAACTTAGGTGAACCACAGCAAAAATCTTTTACCTCTAATTTCTTTTTTACCAGATTAAACTCTTCTGTCAAGTGGCAGGGAAGATGAAAAAGAACATTTTTATCTAAAGCTCTTTCTTCTAAAATCCTTAATTCTGACTCCATTTCCAAAGAAAGATAACCATAGGCTGAAATAACTCTTTGAGAAAGCTCAGAAAATCTTTCCTCATAAACAGTATCTCTAAAAATTTGAGGATAAACTTTTTTAAACATCCACAAACAGGTGGCACAAAATACCACAATAGGACCTTCTGTTTTTTCCAAAATTTCCAGATTCTTTAAAGCATTTTCTTTAAGTTGTGAGATTAATCCGAGATTTAAAAATATGGCTCCACAACAAACAAGTCCTTGAGGTATTCCTGCATTAATTCCTTTTCTTTTAAGGTGTTCATCAAATTTTTTAAAAGCCTGAGGATAAAAATGTTTTAATCCACAAGAGTTATATATGACTATATCTCCTTCACCATAATTAAACTCAACTTGCTGTTCTTCTGTAAGATCTATTAAATGAAGCCAATTATTAATCTTTAAAAAAATTAATAAAGGATCCTTAGAAATAGATTGAGGGATGTTTTTAGAAAATACTGATTTTTCCTCTCTTTTTAATTTTTCAAGATAAACCTCAGGGAAACTTATATTGTGAGGACAGACTCTTTCACATCTTTCGCAAAAAAGGCAAAAATCAAAACTTTGGTGCTCCTTTTCATGAGAAATTAAAAAAAGTCTTCCTCTCGGTGAAAAAGCTTCAGTTTTATAGACTCTAAAAGAAGGACATACAGGAACACATTTACCACAAAGATTGCATAAACTAATTTTTTTCTTTATGTTTTGTATTTTCATTATTTTTAATAAAATATTCTAACCACCAAGAACACCATTCTGTTTCCAAAATTGCTTTAACAAGTTTTTTGGCAACATCTGTTATGAGTCTTTTTTCAGCATATTCAATCCATTTATCTGCATAGGGATTATTCAAATCCTTCTGTTCTTTAAGTTGGATTATTAAATCAATAACATCAGCATCGTGAACCAGTTTGGCTTCTAAATTTTCCAAATTTCTGTATTCTTTCCAGAGAGACAATACCTCTTCTTTTAACGAAGTGTTTGAAAAAGTATCCTCTAAAGCCCTTTTTTCATCTGCCTTGTTGTATATTTTATTTACTGCATTAAAGTCTCCTATTCTTGTTTCTGCCAAATCGTGAATTAAAGCCATTTTAAAAAGTTTTTCTTTATCAATCGGAGCATTACAAATCTCCGAAAGAATCCATGCACAAAAAATTACTCCGAAAGAATGAGAAGCTACATTCTCCTCACCTGTTCCGAGATAGGCATAGCCTGTTCTTTGTATCCTTTTTAAAAGAGCTGATTCAAAAAGAAGCTTGGCATATCTTTTAAAGGGTTTCATACTTTTTTGCCAGATATGAAGAAACCTTAAAAATTATTTTAGCTGCTAAATATTCTGTAATAGCATTTCCTGAAGAAGGTTTTACCTCAACTATGTCCATTCCTATTAAATTATATCTAACTACTAATTTAAGAATTTGCAAAAATTCATACCAATCTAACCCTCCTGGTTCAGGAGTACCAACCCCAGGAGCAAGTGAAGGATCAAAAACATCTACGTCCAAGGATAAATAAATTTCACCCTCCTTAACAAAATTCTCTATTTTCTCTATGCCTTCCTCCCAATTTTCTTTAAGGTCTTTCATCCACAAAACAGGGAAATTGACTTTTTTTATAAACTCATACTCCTCTTTACACAGAGTTCTTATTCCCACACCTAAAATCGGAACTCCCATTTCATAAACTCTTCTTATTACTGTAGCATGTGAAATACTGCTACCTAAATACTCTTCCCTCAAATCTAAATGTGCATCAAGATGTAAAATTTTTAAATTTTTATAAAATTCCTTCAAAACCTTTACACTTCCCAGAGTAACTGTATGTTCTCCTCCTATAACTATAGGGAATTTTTTTTCTTTTAAAGTTTCTTTTACATTTTCTGAAATTAAATCAAGAGCTTTTTTTATATCAAAAGGAAGTTCAGGAACTGGATAAGTAAAAAAACCCAAAACCTCTTGGGGCTCAAGTTTTGTTTCTTCGTCGAAAAATTCTAAGTTAGGACTGACCTTAAGAATTTCAGTAGGAGCTTCTTTTGTTCCCTTTTGCCAAGAGGTGGTAACCTCTAAAGGTGCAGGAATAAGGGCTACCTTGGCTTCAGGATGATCAGGTAGCCCCAAAAAGGTAAGTTTCATTTCTTATAATATGAGATCCTTTCTTTCCATACGAATATAATTCTCAACTGCTCTGATAGAACGAGGAAATTCTAAACCTCTATCAAAAAACTTTATCTCACTCTTTTTAATTTCAAAAATTTGTGTAATGTCTTTTATAGCCTTGTCTGCATTAAAAGGTTTGCAAGAAAATACATCTACACTTAAATATAATTTTTCTGGAAAGGTGTGAATGCTGATATGGCTCTCAGCAATTATTACAAATCCAGAAATTCCCCAATCTTCAGGCACTGGAGCATAATACTTAAAAACATAGGGGGGCATTATCTTTGTCATCTCAATCTCTTCAGGATAATTACTCAAAAAATTATATATAAAATCAAGATCCGTAAGCTTTTCTCTATTGGCTCCATATCCATCTATAATAAGATGCTGACCAAAACCATATTCAAACTTTTCTACATTTTTTGTGTTTTTCATTTTTATCCCCCCTTTTAAAGATTGGAAGATACGAGAACGGCTTTTAAAATATATCATAAAAATTATTTGTCAAGTTTTTTCTGAAAATTTTTTTAATAAATTAGAAGTATTCAGAATTAAAATTAAAAAATTTTTGTAATACAATGTTTTTTTTATTTTTTTTCTCTTAAATTCATCAATCATAAAAAATCTAAAAATTTTCTTGACAAAATAAATTTTTATTTTAAATTTAATCCAAAATAAAAATTTATAAAAGGAGGTAGATATGGGGAAAAGCATTAAGGAAACTCAGACAGAGAAGAACCTTCTAATTGCCTTTGCAGGAGAATCTCAGGCAAGAAATTGCTAATCAAAAAAGGAACACGCTAAAAGACTTTTCAAATTTTTAGAAGGTGGAGAAGTAGAAATAACTGCAAAATTTCCTGCTGGTAAAATAGGGAACACTTTAGAAAACCTTTTAGATGCAGCTAAAGAAGAAAACTATGAATATTCGGTAATGTATCCTTCTTTTGCCAAAATAGCAAGAGAGAAAGGATTTGAAGAAATTGCTAAAATATTTGAGGCAATTGCTATTGTTGAAAAGTTTCACGAAAAAAGATATTTAGCTCTGGCACAAAAACCTAAAAGAAGGCACAGTCTTTAAGAAAAAAGTAGAAGTTATCTGGAGATGCAGAAACTGTGGTTATATTCATAAGGGGTTAGAAGCACCAGAAAAGTGCCCCGCTTGTGCTCATCCACAAGCCTATTTTGAATCAATCTGTAAAAACTGGTAATACAATAAGGAGCTTTCAAGCCTCTTATTCTTTAAAATTTTATCTCCAAACTACTTCCTATCCATTGAGGAGGAGCTATTACTTCTCCAACCTCTGTATATTTCTCATCAAAAAGATTATTTATCCAGAAAGAATAAATAATACTTTTATGTAGCACTTTTCTAATTTTAAGATTAGCTAAAATCATATCATCTCTTTTATAATATTTTCTATAATTTAAACTTCCAAAAAGCTCCAGATTCCAGGGAAGAATTGCTGAAATCCCTAAGATAAAGTTGTATCTTAAATAACTGCCTTTATAACGGGCACTGGATAAATTTTCAGCTACCTGATTTAAATAGGTATAACTTATAAAAGGTCTGAAATTTTTAAAATTTATCTTGCCATCCAAAGTAAAACCTGTTGTTTTAAAGGTCTCTATATTTTGAGCCCTTATAACACCTCCCTCTTCTATCCAGTCTATAATATCCTTTCCGTGTCTATAAAAAAGGGTTCCAGAAAACGCAAGACTTTTTCTACTGTAATCAAAACCAGTTTCTATATTATAGGCCTTTTCGGGAGAAAGAGAGGAATCGCCTTTTATGGTAGGAGAATCATAATAAAGTTCTGTAAAACTTGGTATTCTATAAGAGAAACCAAAAGAACCTCTAAACTTTAAATCAGGCTTTAAAAGATAAGCAAATCCTAAATTATAAGAAAACATGTCTTTGTTATGAGTTATAGTATCATAACGTAATCCCATGCTGGGGAAAAATCTGGAACTTATTTTGGGATATATCCAGAAATAAAAGCCAGTTCCTCTTCTTAAGTGGTCTCCAAGCCTTGAACTATCAAGAGTTTCGTAAGAAAGTTCTATCCCCAAAAAGTATTCAGCTAATGAAGTATCATATCTCAAAGGTAAATTTATGCGAATGGTCTGAGACTTATGACTATTTTTGTAAAATTCAGGATCTCTCCTGTTAAGGAGATACAGATCGTAATTTATCCTGTAAAGTAAAGTTGGTTCTAAAAACCAGTTGCCACCATATATGTTTTTCCTGGCTAAAAACAGATGTGTTTTTGTTTGTTCCCATTCGGTATCCCATTGAGTAGTATAAAAATTTCTTGCTCCAAAATCCTTTTCCTGAAATCCATAATATATAACTTTTTCCTCATCTTTTGTGTAAAGATTGAAGCTTCTAATGTCAAAATCTCTATTCCATATAAAGCCATTGGCTTTCTTTTGAGAAAAAATTAAGTTAAAGGGTGAAAAAGGGGTGAAAAAACCCAGGTTTCCATAAATATTTTTATAGTTATAGCTGCCATATTCAGCTAATATTTTTAAACCCGGAGCTGAGGGTTTAAGATTAAAATTAACTGCGCCACCAAAACCTCCTGGTCCATAAATAGCACTTGCTCCCCCTGGAAGAATCTCTATACTTTCTAAAATGTCTTTTTCCCAGGGTAAGTTCATCAAGTGGTGCGCTGTTTGCGGATCATAAAGTCTTATTCCTTCAAAAGTAACCAGGTTTTGTTCAAAGGTTGTTCCTCTTATAGAAAGGTCAGACTGGACTCCAAAGGCTCCTCTTTCCTTTAAATCAAGTGCTGAAAACATCTCAGGCCCAAAATCCTGAACCTCTTCTCCTTTTATTATCTTGACCTCCTGACCTATTTTTTCCAGATTCTGTGTTTTTGCAGGAGATACAACTTTTACCTCTTCCAAAAGATAGAAATCTATTTCAGAAGATAAAGCATTTTTGCTAATGGTAAAAATATTTAGAATTAACATTAATAAAACAATCTCTCTGCTACCTCTCATACTCACTCTTTTTTATTTAAGACAGATGTCTTTCCACAGGCGGTCTTTACAGATATTAAAAAAGTCTTCTTTTGAAAAACCTTTAAAAATTTCAACAACTCTCTCCCAAGAAACTATATCTCCAGGATTTAGATTAAAGAGTTTAAGAACACCCTCATCTTTTTCATAAACTTTTTTATCCAAGGTACATTCACTATTATTCAGATAGGAACAAAAACTGCATATATCGTCCTTCCCTTTAACTATCTTTATTTTTTCACCTCTTCTCAATCTCTTAACCACTTATTTCATATTATTTACAAACTTTTCACTATACCCCTTTCCTTCAAAAAACTGTAAACAAAGAAAAATGATGTTCTCTAATTTTCAGCATTGCTGAGCATTTTTAAAAAGGTAAATGGGCAAAAATGCTTTTTGTTAACATATTTTAATTACATCGTTAACTATTAACATAAAAGCCCTTTTTGTCAACCTCATAGGAAAAATATGTAAACGAATTATTTCTCAGATTTTTAATAAATATCAGAAATTGTTGACAAGGTGATTGGAAGATAATAATATTAATTTCATAATGAAAGGTGAGGTTTGGATCTTAGATGATGAAAAAGGAATACTGGAAATTTTAGAAGATATTCTTAAGGATGAAAATTTCCAAGTAAAAGGTTTTCTCTGGGGAAGGGAACTTCTAAAAGAGATAAACCTAAAACAACCAAAGGTTCTTCTTCTTGATCTGTGGTTAAAAGATATAGATGGATTTGAGGTCTTAGAAAAAGTAAAGAGTACATATCCAGAGGTTCAAATTATAGTAATTTCAGGGCATGGAAACATTGAAACAGCAGTAAAAGCAATAAAAATGGGGGCTTTTGATTTTCTGGAAAAACCTCTTTCCTATGAAAGAGTAATTGTTACTGTAAAAAATGCTTTTAAATTGGCTCTTTTAGAAGAAGAAAACAAAAGGCTTAGAGAAAACATTTTCGGAGAAGTAAAGCTTTTAGGAGTTTCACCGGCTATTCAAAAGATAAGGGAGCTTATCGTAAAAGTTGCTCCCACAGATACTACTGTATTAATTCAGGGAGAATCAGGAGTTGGTAAAGAAGTAGTGGCAAAGCTTATTCACTTATACTCCAAAAGAGTCAAGGAAAATTTTGTTGAAATAAACTGTGCAGCAATCCCAGAAACTCTTATAGAATCCGAACTTTTTGGATATGAAAAAGGGGCTTTCACAGGAGCACAAACTTATAAAAAAGGTAAACTTGAAATAGCTCATAAAGGTACCTTATTTTTGGATGAAATCGGAGATTTAAGCCTTGAGGCTCAGGCAAAGCTGTTAAGAGTTTTACAGGAAAAAAGATTTGAACGCCTGGGTAGCAATAAACCTATAGAAATTGATGTAAGAATAATTTCAGCCACTAATAAAGACTTAGAAAAAGAAATCAAAAAAGGAAAATTTAGAGAAGATTTATTCTTTCGAATAAATGTCTTTCCTATCTACATTCCACCTTTAAGAGAAAGAAAAGAAGACATTCCTGTTTTAGTAGATGAATTCCTGGAAGAGTTTAGTTACAAAATAGGTTCAGAAAAGAAGATTATTAAAAAAGATGTTATAGAGGCTCTGATTGAATACAGCTGGCCTGGAAATGTAAGAGAACTCAAAAATTTTATAGAAAGACTTGTTATAATGTCCTCCTCACATGAAATAAGTTACAATGATTTGCCTGAGGATTTTAAAAATGCAATTAAACAAAATAGAGGTATTCAAGAAAGTTCTGATCCCTGGTTTAAAGAAAAAAATTACAAAATCGCCAAACTTCTTTTTGAAAAAGAATTTCTTAAAAGAAGACTTTTAGAACATAAAGGTAATGTATCACAAACTGCAAGAGAAATAGGCTTAGAAAGAGCTTATTTACAAAAGAAAATAAAAGAACTTGAGCTTAAAAAAGAATTAAAAGATTAGAGTTTAACTTTTTTAAAAATAACTCTTGCATAAGCCTCTTTTTCTAAGCTATCCCACAATCCTTTTTTCCATTTATAGTATCCAACAATTCCCACCATAGCAGCATTGTCGGTGCAAAACTCAGGAGAAGGAAAATAAATTTCAAATCCTTTAGTCTTTGCCTTTTTATGAAATAATTTTCTCAATCTTTTATTCGAAGCTACTCCTCCTACAACAACAATACGAGGTATTTTGAACTTTTCTGCTGCTTTAAGAGTCTTTTCTATCAACACTTCACAAACTGCTTCTTCAAAACTTGCGCATACATCTTCGGTTTTAAAGTCAGGGTTTGTTCTCAGATAATTAAAAACCGCTGTTTTTAGCCCTGAAAAACTAAAATCAAAGTTATCTTCTTCTAAAAGTGGTCTCGGAAAACTTATGGCTTTTCTATTTCCTTTTTCTGCAAGTTTACTAATTACTGGTCCTCCAGGATAAGAAAGATTGAGAAGCTTAGCTACTTTATCAAAAGCCTCTCCAGCAGCATCATCTCTTGTATGTCCCAAAAGCTGGTAATCTTCCCATGAATTTACTAAGAAAAGAGCGGTATGCCCTCCAGATACAAGAAGTCCTATATAAGGAAATTTAATTTCTTTTTCCAGAAATATGGAAAAAAGATGAGCCTGCAAATGATCAACTGCAATAAGAGGAATTTTTAAAGCAAAACTTAAAGCCTTAGCCATTGAAACTCCAACTAAAAGAGACCCTATCAATCCTGGACCAAAGGTTGCACATACACACTTTAGCTCTCTGATAGAAATATCCACTTCTTTTAGCAATCTTTGTATTAAAGGCATTAAAATTTCCAATTGTTTGCGAGAGGCAATTTCAGGAACTATTCCTCCAAATGGAGAATGAATAGCTACCTGAGAATAAAGAAGATGCTTTATTAATTTTCCTTCTTCAGAAAAAAGGGCAACCCCTGTCTCATCACAAGAAGTTTCTATTGCAAGAAGCATTTTATTTTCGGAAAATAAGCTCTTCTAAGAGTTCTGAAAAAATGTGCAAGAATAAAAGATGACCTTCCTGAATACGAGGAGTTTCATAACTGGGAACTAAAATTAAATAATCACAGAGCTCCTTCATCAATCCTCCATCTCCACCGCTTAGTCCCACAGTGTGCATACCCAATTTTTTAGCTACTTTAAGTGCAGATATTACATTGGCAGATTTTCCACTTGTACTTATTCCAAGAGCTATGTCTCCCTTTTTACCAAGAGCTAAAATCTGCTTGGAAAATACCTCGGAAAAATCATAGTCATTGGCTACAGCAGTCAAAATAGAAGTATCTGTAGTTAAGGCTATAGCAGGCATTGGCGATCTTTCTTTTTTAAAACGATTGACAAGCTCAGCTGCAAGATGCTGAGCATCAGCTGCACTTCCCCCGTTTCCAAAAATGAGAATCTTACCGTTTTTAGAAATAACCTTTTTAGCAAGATAAACCACTTCTATGATTTTTTTGCTCTCATTTTCAATAAAAGCCTTCTGAACCTCTCTTGAAGTTTCGGAAATCTCAAAAATTTTTTCTTTCAACTCAGACTTTTTCATTTTACTATCCCCAAAACAAAATATTTTAGCTTGTAAAAAGCTAAAGCAAGATATTCATGAATTGCTCTATTAGTCAACTCAATATATAGATCGTGTGGTAAGAGTTTCCATATACTTAAAGAGGGTTTACAAAGTTTATAGGAATAATTAGTAGGGTAAGGAATAGGGGACAACCCTTCTTTTTTGAAAAGATAAAGAGCTCTCGGCAGATGATAGGCAGATGTTAAAAGTAAAAAAAGTATATCAGGTTTTTTGTTTTCTTTTAAAAAATACTCTTTTAGTACCCTTACACTGGTAATAGTATCAAGCGGAGTATCAATTGCCTCAACTTTAAACCCAAACTTTTCAGCCATTATTTTAAGATATGTTGCCCCTCTATTATTTTTATCCTCATAAGAACCACCCAGAATTATTATTTCTTTGTCTGGATATTGTTTTTTTAATTCTAAAGCTTTCAAAAATCTGACCAGAGTCTCTCTGCTAAATCTTTCTTCCAAACTGAGATTTTCTTCTCCATAAATTCTCCCTGTAAGAACAACCACTTTTTTAATATCAGCTATTTTTTCTTTTTTAGGAGGAGTGTAATTCTCTTCAAGCTGTTTTAAAAGAAAATAAGGTAAAAAAGGAGTGGAAGAAAGATAATAAATGAAAATAGCAAGAAAAAGTAAAAATCTTCTTCTGCCTTTTCTTTTTTCAAGAATTACATAAATAGAAACAAGAAGAAAGAAAATGAAAATTAAACTTGATGGATAAAGAAGGAATAGGAAAAACTTTTTAAGAGAAAAGGCCAAATCATTCATATAGAATAAAGTGGCGGGGCTGACGGGACTTGAACCCGCGGCCTCCTGCGTGACAGGCAGGCGCTCTAACCGTGCTGAGCTACAGCCCCATTCTATCAAGAAAAATTATAATGCAATTTTTAAAAAATACAAATGGGCGGAAGAGGATTTGAACCTCTGACCCCCGGCTTGTAAGGCCGATGCTCTCCCCCTGAGCTATCCGCCCATCCTTTATTTTAAAAATTAAAATTAACCTAATTTTTACTTTTGTCAAGCATTACACAACATAATGTATTTACAAAAAATCTGGATAGACTATCCATGAAATAATCCAGTTTCCTTTATCATCTCTCTCAAGAGCTACTACCCCTCCCTGCCTGAATTTGATAACAGGCTTTTCTGCATCACGAACAATTAACATGGAACATAGCTTTTGAAGATGAGGCAAATGCCCAACTAACATAATAGAATCCTTAAAATCAGATAGTTTATTTGCCCATATTTCAGAAGGGTCAAGTGGTTTTAATCCCTCTGCTTCCAATATCCCCTCTGAAGGATTTAAATAATCACCTATAATCTCTGCTGTTTGTTTTGCTCTCAGTTTTCCAGAATGAAAAATTTGAGCAATTTTAATTCCTGCTTTTTTCAACGCCTGTGCTACCTTCTCAACTTCCATTTTACCAATCTCAGAAAGAGGCTTTTGAGGATCTTCTGATTCTGGTTTGGGAATTCCATGTTGAACCAAATATAATTTCATAAACTAATCACCTCCTTTATTAGAGGGATTTTTAACTTGACATCTTTTAATCTTTTTTATATATAATAATCTCATAATTGATTATGAAAACCATTAGACTTCTAATTTTTTTTGTTTTAATTTTTTTCTTCACAAGCAGTTGCACACCCTCCAATTCTAATAAACCATTTTTCACTCTTATATCAGAAGAAAAAGAAGTAGAGCTCGGTAAACTTTATATTCACTCTTACATCAACGAATTTGAAGGCCTTTATCCAGAAAAAGAAGTTCAAAAATATATTAACTCTCTGGGCTTAAAAATTGCTAAGCATACACAAAGAAAAGTCCCTTATAAATTTTATGTAGTGAACTCAGGTATTGTAAATGCCTTTGCATTGCCAGGAGGTCCGGTAGTAGTCACAAGGGGGCTCCTTTTACAACTTGATAACGAAAGCCAGCTGGCAGGAATTCTTGGTCATGAATTAGGGCATATCAATGCAAGACATCATGTAAAATTTCTGGAAAAGCAGTTAGCATTGAGTATTTTCTTACAAATAGGAAACCTGTTTGCCCCGCAAGATTTAACCGGTGAGATACTCCTTCAACTTGGACAGATTTCAACTTCTCTTTTGACTCTTAAATTCAGCAGAGACCAGGAAAGAGAAGCAGATAGATATGGGTTACTCTATGCCTTTAAAGCTGGTTATTCCCCTCAGGGGATGATAGAAGTTTTTGAAAAATTTAAAAAATTAGAGAAAAAAAGACCTCCTGAATGGCTCTCAACCCATCCTTTACCAGAATCGAGAATAAAAAAAACCAAAGAATATATAGCAACTTTCAAACCAACCGGTATTCTTATAAAAGATACTCAAAAATTTCACAAAATTAAAAATCTTATTCTTAAAACTAAAGAGTCTTACAGTTATGTGGAAAAAGGTAAAAAGGCCTATAAAAAAATAGGCTTTAATGAAGCAAAAAATTATTTCAAAAAAGCTTTAAAATTTTATTCCAAAAATACTATTGCTCTGATTTATTTAGCTAAAATAGAAATGGAAAAAAATAATCTAACTGCAGCTAAAAATTATATAAATTCTGCTATCAAATATGATCCCGATTTTTTTACTGCTAACATTCTTGCAGGAATAATCAATTTCAAACTTAAAAATTTTGAAACTTCTTTAAAATTTTTCGAAAAGGCAAAATCTCTAATTCCTTTTAATGGAATTTCCTACTATTATACAGGAAGAATCTATGAAGAAAAAGGAAGGCTTAATTTAGCTTTTAAAAATTATGAAAAAGCTTTAGAACTCGGTCCTAAAAATGAAACCTGGTATAAAGACTGTTATTACAGATATAATAAGTTAAAATGATTGACCTTCCTTTTATCGTCACTTTTCCTATTTCAGGAGTTACTACTTCTATATTAATACCCCCTTTAGTTAGTTTTCTTATTGCTTTTTTATGTGCCTCTGGAGGGTTAAGTGGCGCATTTCTACTTCTTCCTTTTCAGGTAAGTGTCCTGGGATTTACCACACCTTCTGTAAGTGCTACCAATCATCTTTATAATGTCTTTTCTATCCCCTTTGGTGTTTACAGATACTGGAAGGAGAAAAGATTCTTTTTTCCTTTAACTTTAATAATGATTTTAGGAACTCTTCCCGGTGTAATTATAGGTTATTTTCTAAGAATTCATTTTTTTAATAAATTAAAAAATTTTAAATTATTAGTAGGTTTAGTGCTTCTAAGTATCGCTGCAAGATTGATTTATGAAATTTTTGTAGTAAAAAAAGAAACTAAATTTTCTCCTGATCCTCCCCAAATATTTACCTTTAACTGGGAAAAATTAAAATTTACATATTCTGGAGAAGTATTTGAATTAAATTCTTTTTTTATTACATTACTTGCTCTTTTCATAGGTGCAATAGGAGGTATTTATGGAATTGGAGGTGGGGCTTTGATGGCTCCTATACTTCTTGCTTTTTTTAGATTTTCAGCCTATGTTTTTGCAGGAGCAACACTGGCAGGAACATGTATAACTTCTATAGTAGGAGTGATCGTTTTTACCTTAGGTGGACATCAGCCAGATTGGTTATTGGGCCTACTTTTTGGAATAGGTGGTGCTTTAGGTCTTTTCTTCGGTGCAAGACTTCAAAAATACATGCCTCAAAGATTAATAAGAATTATAATCACATTTAGTGTTCTTTTTATAGGTTATAAGTATGTGACTTCCTTCTTTAAGTGATATTTAAATCTAAATCATAAAAAAGTTTTAACCTTATTTTTTTTAATTCCTTTATTGTTTCAAGCATAATAAAGTTTTTAATACCATATTTTTGGGCAAGTATTGGTATTTTTTCTTTTTCTTTTTCTTCTTTAAAATGGCACATAGTGTAAAGGTTATATCTCCAGTTAGGATAGGTTTTCCTTTCATAGCAGTGAGTTATAAAAAGATTTTTAGAAAGATCTTCGATAATATGTTCCATTTCTTCTTTCTCCACTTCCCATGCCACCATTATATTTGTATTGAACCCCAATTTATCGTGCTTTAAAAGCGCTCCCAATCTTCTTAAAGCACTCTTCTCTTTCATTTTCCTTATCCAAGAAAAAAGCTCTTCCTCTTTAATATTCAGAGATTCTGTTATTTTTTTAAAAGGTTTTTTAATTAAAGGAAGTGGTTCCTGTAAAATTTTTACCAATTTTTTGTCTTTTTCTGAAATAATTTCGTCAGATTTTAATTTTTCAACTTCGGCATCTATAATCTCGTCCTTATCAAGATTTACAATCTTATCTTCAAAAACGGTAGAGATTTTAAAAATTCTTAGTGCAGGCAGATATAAAAAGTCATCTATTTCGCAAAGCTCAGCCAATCTATTAACCTCTTCCAGAAGGTCTACCTCTGGTAAAGTAACCAAGATAAACCAGAGATTATAACTGTGATTTCTTAAATAATTATGACTTATTCCAGGATGTTTATTAATAACTGATATTGCCTTATCAAGTTTCTCTGAAGGAACCTTAAAAGCAAAAAGAGCAGACTTGTGCCCAAAAAACAAAGGATTAAATATAGCTGAAATTTGTCTCAAAATTTTCTTTTTTTGAAATTCTTTTAAGATTCCTATTACCTTTTCTTCTTCTAAACCTATCTTTTTCCCTATTTTCAAAAAAGGGCGTGGATGTAAAGGGAAACTTTTTTGAACAATATCTAAAAGTTCTTTTTTAGTTGTTTCAGAAATTTCCCTAAGAGCCATAAATCAAAAAATTTTTTAACAATTTAATTCTGTTAGGATGCTTAAGTTTCCTCAAAGCCATACTTTCAATTTGCCTAATCCTCTCTTTGGTAACACCAAATTTATTCCCTACTTCTTCCAAAGTACATGCTTCCTTTTCTCCTATACCAAATCTTAATCTTATAATTTTTTCTTCCCTTGGGGAAAGAGTTTTTAAAAGTTCTCTAACCTTTTCTGAAAGTGCTGTATTGAATGTAGCTTCGTCAGGTTTAACAGTGTTCTGGTCTTCTATAAAGTCTCTAAGAGTCGTATCCTCGTCTTCACCAACTGTTGTTTCAAGAGAAACAGGATGTTTCATTACTTTAAAAATATAATTCAGTTTTTCTATGGATTGACCAGTTTCCTTAGCCAGTTCGTCAAGAGTAGGGTCTCTTCCATATTCTTGATAAAATTTCGTAGAAACTATTTTGCTTATTTTATAGATGGTTTCAATAATATGAACAGGGACTCTTATAGTCCTCGTATTTTCAGCTAAATATCTCGTTATACTCTGTCTTATCCACCAAGTAGCATAACTGCTAAATTTGAACCCTTTCCTATAATCAAATTTCTCTATAGCTTTTAATAATCCAATGTTTCCCTCTTGAATAAGATCACTCAAAAACATACCATTAGGAGAATATTTGCGAGCAAGAGATATTATTAATCTGAGATTAGCTTTTACCAACTCTTCTTTATTTTTTCTGATCTCTTGAAAAGCTCTGCATATACTTTCTCCGCTTTCATAAATTTTCTCCACAGGCTCTCCAAAATAGTCATTGGTCTGTCTCAAAAAATCGTTATGCTTATCAATGTCTTTTTTGATCTTTTCTATTTTAAACTTATCCAGCGAAAAATTTTTAAAATATCGTTCAATATTGTCAAGTTTCCCATTAAAAGAAAAAATCTTTTCTAAGGCTTTTTCTTTAAGAGAATACTCCCTTTTAATTTTTTCTTTAAATTTATAAAATTCCTTAATTTTTTTGTAACCCTCAAGTATTTCACAAGAAAGTTCGTCAAGCAAAAGTTTGGTAGGTCTTGTCTCATAAATTAAGTGTATAATTTTATCTATTAATTTTGCTTTTCTCTTCTTTTTAAAATTTTCAACAAGTTTATTTATATTATTTTTTAGTTCTTTTAACCAATTCTCTGCTTTATCTGACTCTTTTAAGAGTTTATCATAATCTTTAAAGAGTAGAGTAAGTTTTTTGTCTCTTTCTGCTTTGATTAGCAAATGGTAGAATTTTATAACTTGAGAGTAATAATTCAGAACCTCTTTTAAAATTATCCTTTCGTTTTCTTCTATAGTTTTTCCTATTCTTACTTCATCTTCTGAAGTTAAAAGTTTATGAGAGAAAACTTCTTTAAAATAAATTTTAATAGGATCTTCTGTACCTTTACTTCTTAAAGATTTTTTTGTTTTTCCACCTTCATTATCTAACCATTCTTCCTCCTCTTCTAATACTTCTTTAAAATCTTCCTCGTCCTTAAATAAACAAAATTTTTTATCATTGTGGAGGCTCATATCCCCCCTCCTTTATTTTTTTCAGTTTCTTCTACCAATTTATCATTTAAAGATTTTTTCAAAACCCAAAGATGTTTTTCTATTTCTTCTTTTAAACCTTTCACTTCAAGGTTTTTTAAACTCCCTGTTAATGTTTTTATTTCTCTTCTGGCAAGCTCTTTTTTGATAAACTCCTTTATCTGCTGTAAAACTTCTTCTTTGTTCTCAAAAGGTGGATTTAAAAGCAGGTCGCTTAAAACTTCCTGAAATTCCAGGTCAGGAATATAATCAATTTCCATATTTCCGCGCTTAAATTCTTCTGAAAGATATTTTAAAAATCTACCATAAAATTTGGTAGAATAAAAATCAAGAAGCTTTGAAAGACCAGAAGATTCGAGTTCATTATAATATTCTGGATAATTTATTAAAAACTGAGCAATCATCTTTAAACACGCTTCAGCTTTATCATAACCCTCTTCTCTATCTTTTATCGGTTCAATTTCAGCAATATTTTTTATAAAACTTTTAAATATTTCATTTTCCGGAATTCCCAAGTGAAAGCTCAATTCCCTTGCTATCTTATTTCTCAAAAAAGGATCCTCTGCAGATTTGAAAATTTCCATTATCTCTTTAAATGTCTTAGAAGGATTTAAACTGAATTCTTCTTTATAAAAATTTATAGCAAAAGTTATAGCATCTTC
>JAGGXL010000085.1 GCA_021163085.1 Thermodesulfobacterium sp.
AGTTAAACTTGATACAATTTCATTATCTTCTACATCTGCGTTAAAGGTATCCGAATTTATAATATCATTACCTTCACTATATTCCTGAGAAAATTTCAGGAATAAGGCTGTTTTTATTATTATTGCTAAATAAACATGGTTTAAAAAAATGTCCGTAGATAGTTGATCACCATAAATATTTAAAAAAGTAGTTATCCATTTTTTGGTGAGATGCGGTAAATATAATGGATTTTTTTCTTTTAGTTTAAAATATATTTTACGAAGTTGATTAATAGTCCATTTATAATGGTCGCTCCCAACTCCAAAAGTAGTGATCATTTCGAAGTTGGATAATGATTTAATTTTGTCCATATTATTGCTTTCTGATTCCGTCCTTCCATTTATAGTTATCTTTTTCATATTATTCTCTCCTCAAGGCGACGGCGGGCATTTCACTTAACTCGTTTTGATAAATATATGCAATATTGTAGATATACATATTTATCTTTAATCAAAAATAAATTCCATTCTTAATTTTGCTCATGAAAATATTTTTAGATTTTATAAGCAGTATAAAGAGTTACAATACCCATGGTTAAAAACTCATATTTTACCTTTTTAAAACCTGTTTCTAAAAGTAGTTCTTTAATCTCTTCTGGAGGGGGAAATTTTTTGATGGAATCTGCCAAATATAAATAAGCGGATTTATCTCCTGTTAAAATACTTCCTAAAAGTGGCATATATTTATTTAAGTAAACTTTATAAATTTTCTGAAAAATTCTATTTTTAGGCCATGAAAACTCTAAAATAACAAGTATCCCCTTAACTTTAAAACTCGGTAAAACTCTTCTAGAGCTTTTTCTTTATTAGGCAAATTTCTTAAACCAAAAGCTATACTTATTCCTCCAAAGGTATTATCTTTAAAAGGTAAAACTTCTGCATCTCCACAAACTGGATAAATAGAGTTATTTAAGATTCTTTTTTTTCCGTAATAAAGCATGGGAAAACTAAAATCAAGAGCAAAAAGATGCCCTGAATTTTCTTTAAAAATTTCTACACTTAAAGTATAAGGACCACAGCAAAGATCGAGAATAGGTGGCTTTGATGCCTTTAAAATTTCAGCAACTTTTCTTCTCCATAATTTATCCTGTCCCAGACTCCCTATTAAATTAACCAAATCATATTTTCTGACAATTTTATCAAATTTTTCTTTAATAAATTTTTTGTCTTTTTTCATTAAAGTCTTTTCTATGAAAATTCAAAAAACCTAAGCTCTGGTAGTTCCTTTATTAAACCTTTTTTTAATAGATGCTCACAAAAGGTCATAAATGCCCTTTGTTTTAGACCTGAAAAATCATACTCTAAATGTGTTAAATAATTTGATATAAACTCTTTGGGAAGATTTAGATAGCTTTTTTCAACTATTTCTTTCAAATTGGAAAAAGAGCGAGCCCTGGCATAATAAAGATTAAAACAAAATTCTTTTAATTCTTTTTTATATCTTTTAGCTACATCATCCCTCACTATAAAAAGTGCGAATACAAAGGGCAAATGGGTATATTTTAACCAGAGTTCAGCAAGATCTGTAATTAATGCAGTTCTATTTGTGTCTTTGTTATTAAATTGAAGTGTTAAGGCTTCATCACCTATAGCTAAATAACCTGAAAGCTCGTTTTTTTCTTCTCCCAAACTTTCCCAATTTTTAGAAAGTTCCACATATTGAGGTCTTATTCCAATAAAGTCCTCCAGTAATATCTTCAATAAATTAAAAGAACTTTCTGTTTCAGGTGTAATTCCTATTTTTTTGCCATCAAGTTTTTCCAAAGGACCTCTATGATAAAGTATCACACTTTTTACTTCACCTACTGCACTTATAGATATATCAGGAAGTATTAAATATTTACGAAAATTTCTGGCATAAAATATACTTGAACTTAGACTTCCGTGAATTTCTCCTCTGCCTAAACTCTGATTTAGCTTTTTAGGGACTTCAAGAATTATCTCAAAATAGGGATTATTTTGAGGAAAATAAAATAACAAAGGAAGAGTATTAATATATAAAGGGCTTCCCAATTTTAACTTAGACATAAAATCGAAATTTTACCTCCTTTCCTGCATTTATTAAACTTCTAAGTGCATCCTCTGGTCTTTCATTCAAATAATCCCTTATTTCTACGACAAGTATATTTGGATAATATCCCGGAAGTATTGCTCCCATTTTATTAAATCCAAAAACTTTTGCACCTGTAAAGGTGGCCATTTTTAAAATTTCTTCAGGAGAAACATCTGGATAGTATGTATAAATTGTTTTCATTTCTTCCCAGACAGAAAGGTGATCATTGCTTGCCAAGCTATCCGTTCCTATACAAACATCAAGGCCAGCTGAAAGAAATTCTTTTAATTTTGGAATGCCCACTCCTATAAATAAATTGCTTCTAAGACAAATACAAATTTTGGGTCTGGTTTTTTTTAATATCTCCAAATCCTCCTCATTTATATAAATTACGTGAATAAGAAGTGTATCCTCATCCAGAAGCTTAAGATTATGGAGGTATTTTACAGGACTAATTCCAGGTGGAATAAAATTTTCATCCCACTGACCTCTTTCTTTTAAAAGTTCTAAAAGTGGACCTTTTCCCTCTTTTAAAAATTTAACCTCTTCATAAGACTCAGCACAATGGATACAAAAAAGCTTTTTTCTCTTTTTGTTATATGATTTTATAGCTTGCAATAAAAGAGGAGAAACACTATAGGGTGCATGGGCTGAATAAGTAATTCTAAAATTCGAAGAAGGGGTTTTTAACTGAATTTCTTTTAGATTGTATCCTCCTTTAAAACTGATAACTTCTTGAAAAAAATATCCATAAAATGGTGAATTGTAAAGAAGGTCAAAGGTTATCGCAGTATTACCTACATCACCGATTATTCCTATCCCGTCTCTCCAAAGATGATAGAGAGCCAGTTTAGCAGACTCCTTAATCTCAATCAAACTCATCTCCTGTCTCAACTTAATCACATTTTTAACCCAGGAAATAAAGTCTCCTGAAGAGGGCGGAACCCTGAATCTTAAACCTGAAAATTCTAAATGAGTGTGAGCATTAACTAAAGCTGGAAGTATTACTGCTTCTTCAAAATCTATAGGTTTTGCAAAAACCGCTTCCTTAGATATTTCCTTAAATTTGCCCACATTTACTATTTTTTTGTTCTTGATTTCCACTGCCCCATTTAAAATCGGTGGAGATAAAACTGGAAAAATCCACTTTGCTCTAATAATATAATGATGATAATGTTGAAATTTTAATTCTCCCATAAAATTCATTCTAAAAGGGTATAATCCATTTTTCTTCTCTTGGGAATATATCCCGCACTTTCTATATAATATCTTATCTGTTCTTCACTGAGCCTATGGGAAACTCCTGCTGCTGCAACTACATTTTCTTCTATCATGGTGCTTCCAAAGTCGTTCCCACCAAACTCTAAAGCTAATTGAGCTATATGAGGCCCCTGAGTAACCCAAGAAACCTGAATATTTTTTATGTTATCAAGAAAAATGCGAGAAATAGCAAGCACTTTCAAATATTCTGCAGCTCCAACCTTAATTAGATGCCTTAAACGGGTATTTTTGGGCTGGAAAGTCCAAGGTATAAAAGCTGTAAAACCTCCTGTTTTATCCTGTAAATTTCTTATTTTGGAAAGGTGTTCTACTATCTCTTCTTTTGTTTCTATGTGTCCAAACATCATGGTTGCTGTAGTTTTAAGTCCAAGTTTATGAGCTGTTTCCATTACATTAAGCCATTCCTTTGAAGAACATTTATTAGGAGAAATAAGGCTTCTTACTCTATCTGAAAGAATTTCAGCTCCACCTCCTGGAATAGAGTCAAGACCCGCTTCTATTAGCCTTTCCAAAACCTCTTTTACAGTTAATCCAGAAATCTTGCTAAAATGAACAATTTCAGGAGGAGAGAAGGCATGCAGATGTATTTCAGGAAAGTTGGTTTTTATAAATCTTAACATCTCCTCATAAAAAGAAAATGGAAGCTCTGGATGAAGCCCTCCTTGAAGTAAAATTTGATAACCTCCAAGACTTATAGTCTCTTCTATTTTTTTCCCAAGCTCTTCAAAACTTAATACATATCCTCCTAAAGCACCAGGAGGCTTATAATATGCACAAAATTTGCATCCTGATATACAAATATTTGTATAATTAATGTTTCTATCTACCACATAAGTTACTATCCTCTTGGGATTAACTCTAAATCTAACAACTCTTGCTAAGTACCCAAGCTCAGGTAATTCAAAATCAAAAAGTATCAGTGCCTCTTTTTCATCTATTCTTTCTCCATTTAAAACTTTATTAACAATTTTTTCTTTCATCTCTCTATTCCCTTCCTTGACTTTACACCCTTTTTATAATAATGCTTGATGTTTTCCATTTCTGTTACCAGATCTGCTATCTCTATAATCTCTTTTGGTGCATATCTTCCTGTTATAACAATCTCAAGATTTTCAGATTTGTTTCTAAGAACCTCTAAAAACTCTTTTAAATCAATTATTCCCCAATTTATTGCATAAGTAATTTCGTCTAAAACTATTATATTATAAATATTTGCTTTTACCAATTCTTTTACTTCCTCCCACCCTTTAAGAGTTAGCTCTCTTACTTCAAGACTGACTTTTTCTTTTATAAAATCTTTTTTACCAAAATTTTTGTAATAAAGCTGGGGATAGAAATTTTTTAAAATCTTTACCTCGCTTGAAGTCCCTGGTTTAAAAAACTGAAAAAATGTAACTTTTAGCCCAGCTCCTATAGCTCTTACAGTTAATCCAACAGCTGCTGTAGTTTTTCCTTTTCCTTCTCCTGTATAAACCTGTATGTAACCTTTAAAATCTTTCATTGGCTTACCTTTATCTCAAAAAAGTAATAATAAAAACTCCAGCAAACATAAGAATAACTGCAAAAAGTCTTACTAAAATATGTTTTTCTCTAAATAAAAAATACCCCAAAATCACTGCAAAAAGAATACTTGTTCTTTTAAGAGATATCATATAAGCTGTTTCTACTTGATTTAAAGCTATCATATGGCAATAGCACATAAGTGCCTGAGTTAGTCCTATAAGGAGGATCGGTTTATAGTGAATTTTAATAAATTCCCAGAGCTTTATTTTATAAAAAATTTTAATAGTAAAGGTTGAAACTATCCCTAATATCGAAAAATAAAATCCTGCAAACCACAAAGGATTGCTGAGTAATATTCCTTTTTTGCCCAGAACCGAAGTTATGGAATAAATAAAAGCAACTTGAAAAAGTAAAAAACTTCCTTTTTCTTTTTTTATAGCTTTGATAGGAGCTAAAACTCCTTCTTTTATAGATGGTAAATTAATACAGTAACTACCTATTACAACCAAAATTATTCCCAGAGTTCCTTTTTCAGAAATCTTTTCTCCCAGAAGAAGGTAGCCTGTAAGTATTATAAAAACCGGGGTAAAGGATAAAAAAGGAATGGTTAA
>JAGGXL010000148.1 GCA_021163085.1 Thermodesulfobacterium sp.
AAGATATTTTAAAGTATAATAAGTTTCAGGCAAGACACAATAAAGAACATTTTGAGGAGCACAAAATTTATGCCATAAATTTGATGAGTGCTCCTGGTTCAGGGAAAACCACACTTTTAGAAAAAACCCTTGATAGTTTAAAAGATAAGTATCGTATAGGCGTAATAGAGGGCGATCTGGAAACTGAAAGAGATGCAGAAAGAATAAGACAAAAAGGAATCCCTGTATATCAGATTACTACAGGCAGTGCCTGCCATTTAGATGCAGCTTTAGTTCATAAAGCTATGCATCATCTTCCTTTAGATCAAATTGAAATTTTATTTGTAGAAAACATTGGCAATCTTATTTGTCCAGGCAATTATGAGCTTGGTACACATTTAAATGTTACTCTTCTTTCTGTTCCTGAAGGTGAAGATAAGCCGGAGAAGTATCCGCTTATTTTTAAAGTATCAGATTTAGTATTAATTACTAAAATTGATTTACTTCCCTACTTTGATTTTAATTTAAATAAGGTAAAAGAGGCTATAAAAAAGATAAATCCAAAGGCTCATATAATAGCTCTTTCTGCAAAGACAGGAGAAGGTTTTGAGGACTGGCTTAGTTTTATAGAAAATAAATTTAATGAATACCGTCAAAAACTAAGTTAAAAAGGAAATTTTATGAAAATTGATAAACTTCTTCTCTCTCACGGTGGAGGAGGAGAGGAAACTTTTTACCTTATTAAAGAATACATTTTAAAATATTTTTCCAATCCTATTCTTAATCAGCTTGAGGATTCTGCAATATTAAGTGATGGTTTTTCAGAATTAGCTTTTACTATAGATGGTTTTACAGTAAAACCTATATTTTTTAAGGGTGGAAATATTGGTAAACTTGCTGTAACAGGCACTGTAAATGATCTTATTGTGGTAGGGGCAAAGCCTCTTTACTTAACAGTTAGTTTTATTATTGAAGAAGGGTTTTTGATGGAAGATTTTGAAAAAATACTTAAAAGCATGAAAGAAGAAGCTGAAAAGAATAAAATTTTTATAGTAGCAGGGGATACTAAAATAGTTCCTAAGGGAGAAGTTGATGGAATATTTATTACTACATCGGGAATAGGGAAAATTGTTTATAAAGGAATTTCTTGTTCCAATTTAAAGCCTGGAGATGTAATAATTGTGTCGGGTTCAATTGGAGATCATGGAGTATGTATTTTGGCAGAAAGAGAAGGAATAAAGCTTGATATAGAATTGGAAAGCGATTGTGAAAGTCTTTTGCCTTTAGCAGAGGCTCTTTTTAATGCAGATATAGAAATACATGCTATGAGAGATCCAACAAGAGGAGGGATTTCTGCCACACTTTATGAATGGGCTTACAGTTCTCAGGTAAATATTATGGTTGAGGAAGCTTTTATTCCTGTAAAACCTCAGGTAAAAGCTTTTTGCGAAGCACTTGGTTTTGAACCTTATCATCTTCCCTGTGAAGGAAGATTGGTTCTTGCAGTTCCAGAAAAATTTGGAGAGGGAGCTCTAAAAACCTTGAAAAATTACTCTTCAGGGGAGTCTGCTCAAATTATAGGAAAGGTTTTAGAAAAAGATTCTTCACCTCAGGTTACTTTAAAAACCCTTTATAGCACAGAGCGTATTCTTGAAAATACCTCAGGTGAGCTTTTCCCGAGAATATGTTAAAATGCACGAATACTTTATTGTTCAAAATATACTCAGAACAGTAGAAGACTTAGTTAGAGATTATCCTGGTAAAAAAATCACCAAGGCAGTATTTCTTATAGGAAAATTTTCAGGTGTTGAACCAGAATTATTAAAGACTGCCTTGGATTTTTTTAAAAAGGGAAGCCCTCTTGAAGATGCAGAAATAGTTTTGGAACTTGAAGATTTGAAAATAAAGTGTTTTGATTGTGGAAAAGAAGCTGTTAGAGAAAAATGGGATATAACCTGTCCTTTTTGCGGATCTTTAAACACGAAGGTAGTATCAGGAGAAGAGATGTTTCTTAAAACCTTGGAGTTAGAAGAAAAATAAGTGAAAATTTAAGTACTATTTTTAAGTTCGGGCTCAATTCCCCAGTTTTTAAGTTGAGCTAAAACTTCATTTAAAAGTTTGTTATAATTTTTTTCTACAATTTCTGTAAGCCCAATTTTAAATTCTAAAGATTGGGGTTCAATTCCAATGATAACGATTTCTTCTGGGTACTTTCCTCTTAGTTTAGCAAGACTTAAAATCTCAGAGAAACTTAACTCATGAATAGAAAGTTTTTCTATTACCTGAGGAGGTATTTCTTCATCTTTAAATTTATAAATTGTTCCTGATGGTTTACCTCCAGAAATAGCATCTATAACAAGGAGCTTTTTAGCAGATTCAATATAGGGTAAGAGGGAAAAACTTCCTACTCCACCGTCAACTAATTCTACATTTTCAGGAAAATTGTATCGAGCTTCCAGATCTTGAACTATCTTAACTCCTATCCCTTCGTCTGAGAGAAGTAAATTTCCTATTCCTAAAATTATGATTTTGTTTTCATTATCAATCATATAATATTAATTTAATGTCCACCTACGCTGGGTAAAATAATAGGTTTTAAGATAGCAAAGAGAAATTCTATAGTCAAAATAATAAAAAATATAGTATAGAGTTTTTGGCCTTTTGTTTTAAAAACTCCTGATACTAATCCAGCTAAAGGTGCAAGAGCTAAAATACAAATTCCTACCATACTAAGACAATCCATAGCTGTAAGATTAGTAAGAAACCAAGAATAACCATAAACTCTTATACCTTTAACTTCTTCCCAAAATTTATTAACAGGTAAATTCCAGTGAGAAATTGCGTGTTTCATATTTACAAAACCAGGAAGTCCAAATAAATAGAGTAAACCGAAAATTATCATTATAATTAAACCTATATAAGTTGTAATTTCCATAAATTTAGCAAAAGTAATATTTAAAGGATCCACATAAACTTTATTTTTTTTATTCATATTTTACCTCCTATTTTAATAAATTTTTATTAAAGTATATGCAAACCTTTTAATCCTTTAATAATATTTAAACTTGCAGCAAGTAACATAATAGACATAACTAAATATTTTACAAATGTAGGTTTAGCTTTTACAGCAAGTTTAGCTCCAATACGAGAACCAATAGATATTCCTATTACTGAGGGAATTACTATTAAAGGTAAAACAGCTCCCTTGGAAATATAAATCCAAGCTGCAGCAGCATCATTTACTGCAATGATCGCCATACTAGTAGAAGTTGCTACTTTAATAGGTGCTCCCATAAGAAGGTTTAAAACCGGAACATTAGCCCAACCTGCTCCAAGTCCAAACATTCCTGCTATAAAACCTACCAAAGCAAAGAAAAAAATGCCTATAGGTAGACGAGTAATTTTATATTCTACAATTTTATTTAAAGTAGGCTCAAACCAGCTTCCCGTAAGCCCTAAAGCCTTGGACAAGCCGTCCTGTTCTTTTACTTCTGGAAATTCTACTCTTTTTGAGGTAAGCATAACTATAAAAATAATAAATAAAGTTATTCCTAATGCAATGGTAATATAATATTTCCCAGAAGGAAAAGCATTTGTAATCCATAATCCCACTATTCCACCCAAAATAGAAGTTACCATTGAAACACAAACTACTGGAGCCATAATTTTTACATTGGCTAAGCCTTTTCTAATAAGCTCTGGAGAAGATGAAAGAGCACTGGTTAAAGCCATAATAAGTCCTGTACCCCTAATGAAGTCTACACTAAATGGGAAAAAAGCTGTAGAAAGAGGAACAAATAATACTCCCCCTCCTACACCTGACATAGGAGCTATAAGACCAATTATAAAAGTAAATCCAAAAAGAATAACAGGCCAGATCCACCAAGGTAAATTGCTTGAAGATTGAGATGCTGTATTAACTTCTGCAACTCCTACATTGGTATATAATAACAGAATAAAAACACACAAACTAAACCATAAAAATTTTTTCATAATTTCTCCCCCTTGTATCAAAGTTTTATTAAAAAATTTTTTTTGTTAAGATAGGAAAATTAGTCTTAAATGTCAATTTTAAATTTTTGAAAAATTTTTTTAAAATCGGTAAATATTGACATAAATAATAAGAATTTTAAATTTTTTATAATAAAATTTTAAAATTTTAAAAATTTTTATTAAAAATTAATAGAGAAGGTAAGCTTTACTTTTCGAAGCAGTAATAT
>JAGGXL010000178.1 GCA_021163085.1 Thermodesulfobacterium sp.
AAGTAATGCTTTTTGTTTATCCATAGCTATAAATACTATAACATAAAAAATTGCAGGAGGCAGAAATGAAGGTAGTGATAGCTTATGATGGTTCACAGGATGCAAAAGAAGGACTTAAAGTGGCTCAAAAATTTTTAAAAGATGTTATTGATAAAGTAATTCTTCTTTATGTAGTGCGTAAAAAAGATGGCATGAGTAGAGACGAAGAAGAGAAAGAAAAAGAAAAAGGTAAAAAATTATTGGAAGAAGCTAAAAACGAAATTAAAGATTCTTTCACTATAAAAGAAGTTGTAATCGTTGACTATTCTATCGCTGAAGCTATTCTTAATTTTGTAGAAAATGAAGAAGCCGATATGTTAATTATGGGAGCAAGGGGAGTAAGACCCGATATTATAAGATATACCCTTGGTAGCACTGCTGCCAAAGTTGTAAGTTTTGCCCCATGTTCTGTATACATTGCTAAGAAAAAATAGAATATAGCTAAATGGCTGATTTATTCTTCTTTTTAAGCTTTTGTATATATTTAATTTCCTGGATAGGATTTATTTTTTATTTTAAAACTTTAAAAAAAGAGGCTCTTAAATATGCCCAGCTTGTCTTATTGGTTGGCTTCTGCTTTCATACTTTATTCTGGATATTAAAAATTTATCAAATCTTTACCACTTCTTTGCTTTCGTTTAAGCTCCTTCTCAATTTTCTTTCTTGGGAGCTGGTTTTTATTTATTTTCTTTTTACCATTAGTCCTATTAAAATTTACACTAGTGGATTTTTCCTTTTACCTCTTGTATTAATATTTTTTCTTTTGTCCTTTTTTTTTCCTCAAGAAGTATTTTCTCCTTTCAGACCGCATTTTAAAAGCTTCTGGTTTCCTTTACATGCTCTAACAGGACTAATCTCTCATGGTTTTTTATTGTTTGGGGCTACTACTTCTTTGATGTATATTCTACAGGAAAGAGAGATCAAAAAAAAACATTTAGGACTTTTTTTTAAAAAACTACCCCCTCTTGAATACTTAGACAGAGTCAATGAAAAATGCCTTTATTTAGGTTTTATTTTTTTGTCTTTTGCCATGATAAGTGGAGCTATATGGAGTGAACTGGCTTTTGGAAATTACTGGAGATGGTCTCCTAAGGAGATAATTACTTTAATATTGTGGTTAATTTATGCAGTTTTAATACACCAAAGAATTTTAATTGGTTGGAGAGGAAAAAAAGCTGCTTATATGTTTTTATTAGGTTTTAGTATTTGGCTTATTAGCTTTTTTGTGATAAACTTATTCTCCAAAGGATTTCATACTTATGGGTCTTGAGATTACTATATTAGTAATTGGACTAAATCATAAAACTGCTCCTGTTGAGATAAGAGAAAAACTGGTTTTTAAAAATTCACCTTTACACCCTTTAGAAAAGCTAAAAAAAGAAGTATCTTCCTTTAAAGAGGGGCTATTTTTATCTACATGCAACAGGGTTGAGTTTTATTTTATTTTAGAGCAAAACCAAAAAAATAGGTTTTTAACCGATTTCTTTTCTTTTATAGAAAATGAATCTTCTTTTAAATGGAAAGATTTGGAACCTCATTTTTATTTTCTGGAAAATGAGAAGGCAATAAAACATCTTTTTGAAGTGGCTTGTGGACTTGACTCTCTAGTAATTGGAGAACCTCAAATTCTAGGGCAGGTTAAGTCTGCCTACAAAGAAGCTTTAAATTATCGTACCTCTGGTATTGTTCTAAACAGGCTTCTACATAAGTGTTTTTCTGTAGCTAAAAAAGTAAGAACTGAAACTGGAATAGGTGGAGGAGCTATTTCTATAAGTTATGCTGCTTACAGACTTGCAAAAAAAATTCTCGGTTCTTTAAAAGACAAGACCGTTCTTCTTGTAGGTGCAGGAGAAATGGCAGAACTTGCTTGTATGCACTTTGTTTCAGAAGGAGTAAGAAAAGTCCTTATTGCAAATAGAACACTTTCTAAAGCTGTTGAATTAGCAGAAAAGTTTAGAGGTGAAGCTTACTCCTTAGATGAATTGCTTAATGCTTTGATAAAAGCAGATATAGTAATTTCTTCCACAGGTGCACCAAATTGTATAATCACTAAAAATATGGTAGCCTCTGTACTTAAACCCAGAAAATACAAACCTCTTTTTGTAATTGACATAGCTGTTCCAAGAAATGTGGAACCAGAGGTTAATACCCTTGAAAATGTTTATCTTTATGATATAGACGATCTAAAATTTGTGGTAGAAAAAAACCTAAAAGCAAGAGAAAAAGAAGCTACCAGAGCCAAAACAATAATAGAAACTGAAGTTTTTAAATTTCAAAAATGGCTTAAAGAGCTTGAGTTTTATCCTACACTCAGGGCTTTAAGTGAAAAAGCAGAAAAATTGAGACAAAAGGAACTTGCTAAAACTTTTAAAAAACTCAAAAATCTCTCAGAAGAAGAAAAAGAAGCTATAGAAATTTTAACCAGATCTTTAATTCAAAAACTTCTTTATTATCCAATTAATTTTATTAAGAAAAGCTATCATGAAGAAGGAAAATACGCAATAAGTTTAATAAGACAGATTTATGAACTTGATGAACCATTTAAAGAACTTTCTGATGAAGATTTAAATATTCTTTCCTGCGAAACCGATAAAGAAGTTTCGTCCGATTCTCAAAGTGATTCTTCAAAGAACTTTAATTCAAAAAAGATATTGATTCAATAAACTTAAAAAGGAATATCCTCTTCATCCAGAGAAAGATCCTCCACCTCTTCTAAAGGTTTCTCTTCTACAGTATTATTAATAGGGGGTGAGGAAGTTCCCTTAGGTTCGGAATCTGGTTGACTCCTTCTTTCAAGAATTTGTAATATATTAGCTATAACTTCGGTGATATATCTTTGATTTCCTTGCCTGTCTTCAAATTTTCTTGTTCTTAATTTTCCTTCTATATACACTTGAGATCCCTTAGAAAGATATTCTCCACAAATTTCTGCAAGTCTTCCGAATGCCACAATTCTGTGCCACTCAGTAAGGGTTTCTTTTTCTCCATTTCTTATTATCACTTCGTTTGTAGCTATTCTAAAAGTAGCTACTGGTCTGCCATCAAGAGTATATCTGATTTCTGGATCTGCCCCAAGTCTCCCAATAAGAATAACTTTGTTTATGCTCATCTTACTTTTAAATAATATTCTACTTTTTATTTTTTTCAATTCGAAAATTAAAAAACTTGAATTAAAATTTAGTGTAACATTTCAAATGTTAGATTTGATGGTGTTTCAGCAATTCTGCAACTCAAAAATCAAGAGGGAGCACCTAAAGCAAAAATTTCTACAAAACAAATATAAAACCAGAGTAAAAGGAGAAGAGAGATGATTGCCTCTACAGAAAAATTTATAAAACAACTTGTAAATTTACCGGGCTATAATAGAAAACTTGATGGTGAGATACCTTTGGGTCAAATAGATATTAGAACGAAAATCATATAAAAATATCTTGACCATAATCTAAAAATTGTTTAAAAAGATATATCGAAGTAAAAATAATCTGCAGGAAGGATAAAAATGAAAAAGGTTTGGTTGTTAATTCTATTATTAGCCATATCACCACAAATTATATTACCACAAAAGTTAGATGCTCAAT
>JAGGXL010000072.1 GCA_021163085.1 Thermodesulfobacterium sp.
CGGTGAGTGTTCAGATAATATTTAAAAGAGAAAAATTTAGAGAAATAGTGGAAGTTATTATAAATGGATACGGAGAGAATATAATTGCTAAGGAAGAAACTCCAGATATTTATGAAGCTATAGATTTGGCTTATGAAACTGTAGAAAAACAGGTTAAAAAAATTAAGGAAAAGAAAAAAGATTTTAGAAAGGGTAAAGGTATAGAAGTTGTTTCTTCAGTACCAGAAGAAAAATATATAGTAGAATCAATAAGAATTAATCCTATGTCCACTCAAGAGGCTTTAGAATGGTTTAACAAGAACAAAGATAGTTTTATGCTTTTTTATAATACTGATTATGAAAAAATTTGTTTAATTTATTTAAAGGGAAATAAACCGGTAATTGTTATTCCAGAACTCTCTTAAAGATTGAAACATGAATATAGTTATAATTACTGGTCTTTCTGGATCTGGTAAAAGCACAGCTTTGAAAGCCTTAGAAGATCTGGGTTATCTTTCTATTGATAATTTTCCGATAAGACTTCTTTTGCAGTTTTTAGAAGAGATTGAAGAAAGTTTGGAAAATAAAAAAACCGCTTTGGTAATGGATATAAGAGATAAACACTTTTTAAAAGAATATCAATCGGTTTTCGAAATTCTTAAGAAAAAAAAATATAATTTTGAAATCCTTTTTTTAGATGCAAGAAGTGATGTGATTATTACCAGATTTAATCAAACGAGAAGAATTCATCCTTTAATGAAAGAAGGAAGTAAAAGTTTAAAAGAAGCTATTGAAAAAGAAAGAGACCTTTTGAAAGATTTAAAGGAAATAGCAGATTTAATTGTAGATACTTCAGATTTTAATGTTCATCAATTAAGAAATGAAATTTTTAGGCTCTATAAAGATAAAAGTTCTGACAGAAATTTGACTATTCACCTAATAGGGTTCGGATATAAGTATGGCATCCCTTCTGAGGCGAGTTTTTTATTTGATGTAAGATTTTTGCCTAATCCTTATTTTGTAGATTCTTTGAGACCTTTAAGTGGAAAAGAGGATACAATTAAGAAATATTTGTTAAATTTTCCTGAGACTTTGAAACTTGTAGAACATTTGGAATCTTTTTTAGAATGGTTAATACCGTTTTATTATAAAGATAACAAACAATACCTTATTATAGGTATTGGATGCACAGGAGGAAGACACAGGTCACCAGCTATTATAGAAATTTTATCTCAAAGGTTAAAAGAAAAATATCCTGAAATAGAGATAGTTAAAACTTATAGAGATATAGAAAAGGATGTTTATAATCAATGAAGCTAAGGAGAAAGATCTGCAAGCTATTTTTGAACTTGAAAAAGAACTTTTTTTAGAAGATAAATGGTCTTACTTTCAATTTTTGGAAGAATTTAAAAACAAATTTTCTAAAATTTGGGTTTTAAAAAAAGAGGGCGAAATAACTGGATATCTTGTTTTTAGGGAGTTTCCACTTGAAATAGAAGTTTTTAAAATAGGAATAAAAAAAGAACATCAAAGAAAAGGATTAGGAACAAAACTTTTGCAAAAATTGATAGAAATTGGCAAAGAAAAAAATATAAATAAGATATTTTTAGAAGTAAAAGCTTCTAATTTACAGGTATACAATTTTTACAAAAAATTGGGATTTAAGGTATTTTACAAAAGAAAAAATTATTATGGTAAGCAAGATGCACTAGTAATGTTAAAAGAGATTTAGGATGATAAGAGTAGGAATTAACGGATTTGGAAGAATTGGAAGGGCTATTTTAAGAGCAAAGCTGAAGTATTCTAAGTTTGAAAATTTTGAAATAGTAAGCATTAATGATCTTTCTTCACCACAGATGTTAGCCTATCTGTTAAAATATGATTCAGTTTTTAGGAAATTATCATGCGAAATAGAGGTAAAAGGAGGTTACATAAAAATAAATGATAAAAAAGTAAGAATCTTTCAAGAACCTGATCCTGAAAAAATCCCTTGGCATGAAGAAAGGGTAGATTATGTAATAGAAGCTACGGGAAGATTTACAGACGGTGTTTTAGCAAGGAAGCACCTTACTAAGGGTATTAGAAGAGTCATTATTTCTGCACCTGCTATAAATGAAGATATTACCATAGTTATGGGAGCAAATGAAGAAAAATATTCTCCTTCTCAGCACTATATTATTTCTGCTTCATCCTGTATCTCCAATTCCGCGGTACCTGTTTTAAATTTATTGATGAGGTACTATGAGATAGAAAGCTGTTATCTCAACAGCATTCATGCTTATACAAATACACAGAAACTTCTTGATACAGTTCATTTTAAAGATTTTAGAAGGGCAAGAGCAGCGGCATTAAATATAGTTCCTGTTAATATAGATTTTGAAACCATTATAAAAGTTATTCCTACTCTTAGAGGGAAAATTGAGGGCGTCTGTGTAAGGGTTCCTGTTGCAGATGTTTCTTTAAATGACTTCACAATTTTGATAAGAGGAGAAACAACCCCTGCAGAAATAAACAAAATTTTTAAAAGTAACCAGAATAAATATTTAAAATATACTGAAGAACCTTTAGTTTCTTCTGATATTATTGGAGAACCTTATAGTGCCATTATCGATGGTCTGAGCACTAAAGTAGTAAAAAGGAATTTGATAAAAATATTAGCTTGGTATGATAATGAATGGAATTATTCAGTAAAAATTCTTGATTTAATAAGATATATAGCGGAAAAAGAAATTTAATAAGATGATAGATAACACCTTTACTTCTAAGGCCTTATTAGCTAATCTGACTTATACTTTTGTAAAAGAAGTCCATTATGAACCCGAGTATAATGTTTTTTTAGAAATATTTTCCAGTTTCCCAGCCTTAAGAGAGCAGATA
>JAGGXL010000108.1 GCA_021163085.1 Thermodesulfobacterium sp.
CCAGGTGGTGCTACCACTTCACTTTCTATTTATGCTTATGAATATTATCTCTCAGGAGATTTTGGATATGCCTCAGCCATTTCTGTTTTTCTCTTCTTGGTTTCTCTTGCCATTTCAATTCTATACCTTAAGCTGAGCAGATTTAAAGAAGAAACATTATGAGAGAAGAAAAACTTACGAAGGTTTTACTTATTATATCCGCTTTACTAACTATTTTTTTCTGCTTATTTCCCTTTTTGTATATGCTGGTGATAAGCTTTGCCAAAAACTGGGATATATTTCCCTTGGGGAACCTTGAGTTTACTTTTAGAAACTATACCGAAATTTTGAAAGATTCAGGCTTTCACTGTATGGATTACATTAAAAACAGCTTAATAATTTCCGTAATAAGTACCTTTATTTCTGTATTTGTGTCTACTATGGGTGCTTATGCTATTTCAAGGTTTCAATTTCCCTTCAGGTTTTCTATTTTATTATTTATTCTTGCCTCCTCTATGTTTCCACAGATAAGTATAGTTGGACTTCTTTTTAAATTAATGGTAAAATTAAATTTGATAAACACCTATCCAGCCCTTATATTTCCTTATATTTCTTGGAGCATACCCATTTCTTTGTGGATTATGACAAGCTATCTTTCGAGCATACCCAAGGATTTAGATAAATCTGCACTTTTAGATGGGTGTAGCTGGTTTCAAATTTTTGTTAAAATTATATTACCTCTGGCAAAGCCCGGTATTATCTCTGCTGGTCTCCTTTCCTTTTTATTTTCCTATAACGAATTTCTTTTTGCCCTACTTTTAACCGTTGATTATCGTGCCAGAACTGTTCCAGTAGGAATTGTAATGTTCCAAGGGGTTCACGGAGAACTTCCGTGGGGAAGTATAATGGCTTTTACCACTCTTTCTTTAATTCCTGTTTTTTTAATTATTATTTTCTTCCAAAAATATATTATTCAGGGAGTTATAAGAAGCGGGTTAAAAGGATGAAAGTAAAACTGAAAAACATTTCTAAAACATATTTTTCCTTCAGGGGCAAAGTAAAGGCTCTGGAAAATATCAATCTGGAAGTAAGAGATAAAGAATTTTTGGTTATCCTTGGCCCAAGTGGATGCGGAAAGACAACATTATTAAATCTGATAGCAGGTATTGAGAAACCTTCTTCTGGAGAAATATATTTTGGGGAGAAACTGGTTTTTTCTGATAAAAAAAATATTTTTGTCTCCCCAAAAGAAAGAAATATTGCTATGGTCTTTCAAAATTATGCCCTTTATCCACACATGAGTGTGTTTGAAAATATTGCTTTTCCTCTAAAAATTCAAAAGGTGAACAAAAATATTATAAAAAAAGAAGTGGAAAAAGTAGCAGAAATGCTTAATATAAAAAATTTGTTACAGGCAAGACCTTATGAACTTTCTGGAGGTGAAAAACAAAGAGTAGCTATTGCAAGAGCTTTGGTAAGAAAATCAAATCTTTTCTTGCTTGATGAACCCCTTTCCAATTTAGATGCTCAGTTAAGACTTACAGCACGAGCAGAATTAAAAATACTTCAAAAAAATTTAAAAATCACGACTATCTATGTAACCCATGACCAAATAGAAGCTATGAGCTTAGGAGAAAGGATTGTGGTAATGAATAAAGGAAAGATAGAACAAATAGGAACACCAGAAGAAGTATATTATAAACCTGAAAATTTATTTGTAGCTAAGTTTATAGGCACCACTCCTATAAACTTTTTTGTAGTGGAGGTTAAAAGCGAACAGTCAAATATTTATTGTTACTTAGGTGAACTGAAAATAGAAATTCCCGAAGAAAAAATTAATCTTATAAAGGACAAAAAAATAGTAATAGGAATAAGACCCGAAGATATAAAAACCGAGGTAAAAAAAGAAGATTTTGTTCTTACAGTTAAAGTAAATATTATTGAAACCTTGGGTAAAGAGTATCTTCTTCATGCCAAATATCAGAATTATGATATTAAAATTTTAACGAAAAATAAGTTTTCTGAAAAAAACTTAATAAAAATAGGTTTTAGTAAAGAAAATCTATATTTTTTCTCCCTTGAGTAATGTTGCCTTGTAAAAACATTATTTTTATTTAAATTTATTCAAACCGTTTTTTCCCGAGAGAGATATATAGGGAAGGAGGTGTTAAATGTCTACATTCAGGAGCTTGGGTAATCCTTTGGTTGGGGGAATTTTTTTGAGTTTATTTGCTATTCTTTTAGAATTACATGACATACCCTTAGAAATTGCAGGAGGATTGGATTTATATTCTTCTTCAGGAAATCCTTTATTTTTTATTATTCTTGGTATTATAGGAGGATCTTTTATCTCTTCCACTTTTGCACAGGAATTTGGAATAAAAATACCCACCAAAATTGAAATTTTCAAAGCTGTTGTAGCTGGAATTTTAATGGGAATTGGTTCTACTCTTGCTTTTGGAGGAAATATAGGAGGATTTTATACCGCTACTGCCAATTTTTCAGCAAGTGGACTCACAATGTTTTTAGGATTGATTATAGGGG
>JAGGXL010000040.1 GCA_021163085.1 Thermodesulfobacterium sp.
GAGACACCATATATTTAGAGGTAACTGCAACAGGGGCTGTGAAACCTCAGGTGGGAGCTGAAGTTAAGGTCGGAGCAAGAATATCAGGTAAAGTAGAAAAACTTTTTGTAACTCAAGGAGACAAAGTGAAAGCTGGTCAACTTATTGCTATTATAGAACATGAGGATCTGCAGGATGAAGTAGATAAAACCTATGCAAATTACAAAGATGCTCTGTTAAATCTGGAGAAAATAAAAAAAGTATATCCATCAAAGATTAAAGCTCAGAAAAAAAAGATTGAAGCAGTTAAAGCTGAATTAGAACAGATAAAAAGAGAGCTAAAAAGATACGAAGCTTTATATAAAGAAGGATTAATTTCATTGACTGATCTGGAAAGGATGCAAAGAGATTGCAAGGTAAAAGAAGCTGAGCTTGAATCTGAAAATTCAATCCTTTCTGCTTTAATTTCTGAATATGAAAAAGAATTACAAAGAGCAAAAGCACAGGTTTTGGCAGCAAAAAACTCTTGGGAAGAGGCAAAAGTAAGACTTAGTTATGCATTTATCTATGCACCTATTTCAGGTGTAGTTTCTCAAGTAACTACTCAACAGGGAGAAACAGTAGTTGCAGGTCTTAATGCCCCTACCTTTATAACAGTTATTGATCTTTCAAAACTTCAGGTAGAATGCTATGTTGATGAAACAGACATAGGAAAAATAAAGGAAGGACAATCTGCTACTTTTACTGTAGACGCTTTTCCTGACAAAGTTTTCAAAGCAAAAGTCAGAACTATTTATCCAGGAGCAATCATAAAAAATAATGTTGTTTTTTATGATGTAGTGCTGGATATTTTGGATCCCTATGAAAATATTCTTCGTCCAGAAATGACGGCTCAGGTTATTATAATTGCAGGGGAAAAAGAGAATGCCTTGGTAGTTCCTTCAAGAGCAGTAAAAATAGATACCGAAGGAAACTATTATGTAATGGTTAAAAAAAGAGAGAAATGGGAAAAAAGAGTAATTAAGGTTGGATGGGAATCTCAAGGCAAAACCGAGGTCATTTCAGGGCTTAAAGAGGGTGAGGAAGTAGGTTTGTGGTAAAAAAACTTGTTATCCTGAAAAACATTACCAAGTCCTACAAAACTGGCAAAATCTCATATCAGGTGTTAAAAGGAATCAATTTGGAAGTAGAAGAAGAAGACTTTCTGGCTATAATGGGTGCTTCTGGAAGCGGAAAATCTACGCTCTTAAATATTATAGGTCTTCTTGATAAGCCAAACTCTGGAATATACATATTAGATGGACAGGAAGTTAGCAAGTTAAATAAAAAAGAACTTGCCTATCTAAGAAATAGAAAAATCGGTTTTGTTTTTCAGGCTTTCTACTTAGTTCCATGGGCTACAGCTCTTGAAAATGTTTTACTACCTCTTCTTTATAGGGGAAATATTACCAAAGAAGATGAGAAAAAAGCTATCGAACTTTTAAAAAGGCTGGGACTTGAAAAAAGAATAAATGCCAGACCAAATGAACTCTCAGGAGGAGAACAGCAAAGAGTAGCTATTGCAAGAGCTCTTATCACAAATCCCAAATTACTTTTAGCCGATGAACCAACTGGAAATCTTGATAGTAAAAGCAGTCAGGAAGTAATGAGTATCTTTAAAGAACTGAATGAAAACGGCATCACCATTATTATGGTTACCCATGACCCTGAAATTGCTGATTTTGCCAAAAAAGTTAAAATAATAAAAGATGGTACCTTTATAAAATAATGAAAACCTCTTTTTTTCAGTTTTTAAAAGACATCTTTAAAGAGCTGTTTTCTAATAAAGTTAATTTCTTCTTTATGTTTTTAGCTTTGACTATAAGTCTTATCACTCTTAACACTATTTATTCCTTAGGACTTTCTGCAAAAAAACAGGTGATGGACTCCTTAGCAAGTGTTCAATTTGGTAAAGATGCTATGCTTATTATTGCTGGTGGAGGAAGAATAGTTGGTTTAACCACTACGAGAAGAGATACTCTTAAATTAGAAGATGTAGAGGAAATTAAAAAGCTTGATTTTGTAAAACTGGCTTCCCCTATATCAATAGGAACACTTGAAGTTTCGTATAAGGGTATTGCAGAAAAATTGAGAGTTGAAGGGGTTTTACCAGTTTATGTATTAGCGAATAACTGGTATCCAAAAGTTGGAAGATTTATCAATGAAAAAGATTTAAAAACCAAGGCCAAAGTTTGTTTAGTTGGGGCTGATATACCTAAAAAATTTAATATCAAAAACATTTTAGGTGTAAAGATAAAAATTGCAGGACAGTATTTCAAGGTAATAGGTGTTTTAGAATCTAAACCTTTTTTCGGACATCATAGATGGGGTGAAAGAATCCTCATACCTTTAACAACAGCACAAAGAAGAGTTTTCAATAAAGACTATATTGAGGGGGTTAAACTTTTATTTAGAGAAGGAACAGACATCAAAATGGCTGAAAAAAAGATTAGAAAGATTTTAAGAAAAAGGCACAAACTTTCTGAATTAGAACCAGATGATTTTAGAATAATTACTCCCGAACTCGCTATTTCTGTATTTACAAGAACTATGAGAACTATAAATATTTTTCTTCTTGCTATTGCTTTAATAAGTTTAACTATAAGTGGTGTTATTATTATGAATCTCATGTATGCCAATATTGAAGAAAAGGCCCCTATTATAGCTTTAAGAATTGCTCTTGGTGCAGATCCAGGAAAAATAGTAAAACACTACCTGGTTATGTCCTTTTTTATTGCTATTATAAGTGGTGCTATAGGATGGGTTTTAAGTATATTTTTAACGCAGATTGTATCCTTTTTTACCCCGCTAAAACCCATTTTTTCCGGGAAAGTTTTTATACTTAGTCTTTCTTTTGCTACTTTTACCAGCGTAACTTTTACCTTAATGCCAGCTATAAGGGCATCTAAAATTGAACCCGCAATTTTACTAAAAACATTGTAAGAGCCATGTTTATAAAATATAAATTGCTCTGGGGAGGAATTTTTCACAAAAAATTGAGGCTTTTTCTTTCTGTAATAGGCATAATCATTGGGGTTGCTTCCCTTCTTCTTATGAACTCTTTTGGAGAATCAGCTAAGATTAAAACTTTAAAAGAAATTGAAACCTTTGGACCAGAAGTAATGATAGTTGTCGCAGGAAGTGTAAGGGTGCATGGAGGAAGAGCAATTCAGACAGAAATTACAACAACTTTAAAACCCTCTGATGCAGAAGCCTTAAGAAAAATAAAAGGAATAAAGTATCTTTCTCCTGTTTTTAACGGTGAAGGAATTGTAAGATATTTAGGTAATAATTTGACTACCATTATCAATGGAGTAAATGAGGAGTACCTGTTATTGAGAAAGTTCCCTATATTAGAAGGAAGAAATTTTTTAAAAGACGAAATTCTCGGATATAAAAAGGTTGCTATATTGGGTTATAAAGTAAAAAAAGAGTTGTTTGGAAATGAAAATCCTATCGGGAAGATTATTCTTATAAATAAACTTCCTTTCAGAGTAATAGGAGTATTGTCCCCCATAGGGATTGATGCCAGCAATGCTGACCAAGATGATCAAATCCTAATTCCCTGGAGTGTTGCTATTTCAGCAGTTTATAATGTAGATTACATAAGAAGTATCTATTTAAGCGTGGAAAATTTTAAAAAAATACATTTAATTGAAAAACAAATTAACAAAATTCTTTTGAAGAGACATAAAGTAAGTGAGAAAAATAAAGATTTTGAGATAGTGAAGGCTGAAGATATATTGCAAGTAAAAACCCAGACAACCAAGCTTTTTTCTACATTGGTTAAAAGTATTTCTATTTTGTGTCTTTTTGTAGGAGCTCTTGGGGTTACTGCTATCATGACTCTTTCTGTAAATGAGCGAAAAAAAGAAATCGGGATAAGAAAAGCTCTTGGAGCAGAAGATAAAAATATTCTTTTCCAGTTTTTGGCAGAGAGTATTTTTATCACCTTTTTTGGTGGTGCAATTGGAATTTTAATAGGGGTTGCAGGTTCTCTGATTTTTCTTCCTCTTTTTGACTATCCTCTGGTTTTTCCATGGATACCAATCCTTACTTCTGCTCTCCTAACAATATTTGCTGGAATTATTGCAGGAATTTATCCTGCTTATAAAGCCACCAGAATTGAACCTATAATTCTTCTAAAACAGGGCTTCTAAATTGACAATCTACTTTTCCGGTCTTACATTTTAAAATTAGGGAAACAAAATTTTTCAGAAGGAGGTAAATAATGAGCAAAAGAAGGGAAAAATGGATAAGACATACTCAGGAATATGAAACCACTAATGATCCATATGCTATAAAAGCTGCTCCTGCAGGAGAAGCTATATGTCCAAACTGTAAAGCTGTTTTTAAAGATAAAAGATGGTTTTTAGATGAAAATCTGTATGAAGAATTAAAAGATATAGAGACTGTTCCTCAAATTATTTGTCCTGCTTGCAGAAAAGTATTTGACAAATACGCTATGGGATATCTTTATATTTCTGGAAATTTTTGGGAGACTCACAAAGAGGATATAATGAGGCTTATCAATAATGAAGTTGAAAGAGCAAGGGGATTAAATCCTCTTCATCAAATAATTGATATGTACGAAGAAGACGGAAAAACAGTTATAGAAACAACCACTGACCAGCTTGCTCAAAGATTAGGAAGAGCTTTATATAAAGCCTATAAAGGCGATCTCGAATTCAGATGGTCTAAAGGTAATAAACTGGTCAGAGTTTACTGGTCAAGATAAATGTTTAAGCCCATAGCCTTAGCTATAGACTTTAAAAAGTTTACTCATTCTATTTTGGAAACAGGTTTATTTCTAAGTAAAAACCTTTATCCTAAAAACGACGTAGTTCTTTTTCACGCAGTTGAATATTTTCTGACTCCTCCTCACTACCTGGTCTCTTATTTTAAAGAAGAAGAAGCTCAATTAGAAAGTAAACTTACAGAACTTTCTCAAATATTTAAAAAAGAAAATATTCCTGTAAAAAATAAAGTAATCTGGGGAAACTTTTGGGAAGTCTTAAAAAATTTTACGAAAAAATTGGATCCCTCTTTAATAGTTCTTGGATATCAACCGCACAAATTCAAAATTCCTACTGCTGAAAAAATGTTAGAAAGATTGGAGTGCAACTTTTTGGCTGTAAAAGATCAGCCTTTAAAGAGGATAGGAAAAATACTATGCTGTATTGATTTTTCTGAGAAATCCTTTAATTGTTTAAAAATGGCTATATTCTGGAGTGAAAGACTAAAGAGTGAGCTTAAGGTTTTAAATGTAATTCCAAAAATTAAAGTAAAAGATAAAAAATTGAAAGAGGAAATACTAAAAAGTGAAAATTCTGAAAGAAAAAGAATGTGGGAAAATTTGGTTAGTTTATTAGAAGAAAGCGAAAAGACGATTAATTTTGATTTTGAGATAGTATACGGTGATAAATTAAAGGAAATCCTCGAAAGGATTGAAATTTATTCTTCGAATTTATTAATAGTTGGGAAAACAGGAAAAAATATAAAATCAGGACTTGGTTCTATAACCAAAGAATTATTAAGAAAAATACAAATTCCTCTGTTGATAGTTGAAAATTTTTAAGTCTCCATGGAACTAATACTTTTATTTATATCTCTAGGAATAATATTAATCTGTGCAGAATTTTTTACTAATGGAATCGAGGTTTTTGGAGAAAAATTTTCTCTATCTCAGGCAGTAGTTGGAAGTATTTTAGCTGCTGTAGGAACTGCTCTTCCTGAAACTATAATTCCACTTGTTGCTATTCTTTTATATAAAGGAGAAAGCGGAGCCCATATCGGAGTAGGAGCTATCTTAGGAGCTCCTTTTATGTTAAGCACTATGGGACTATTTTTGATCGGTGTAGGGGTATTTATAAGCTACTTTCTTAAAAAAAGAGAGAAACTGGAAATTCATCTGGAACCTCAAACCTTCATAAAGGATCTCAGTTTTTTTATTCTAAGTTATTCCTTAGCTATATTTACCCCTTTAATTTTCCCTAATACTCGTTTACTTCACTATTTCATAGCGGTGTTATTGCTATTAAATTACATACTTTATCTTTTCTTTGTTTTTAAAGCTGAAAGTTCAGAAGTAGAGTCTTCAAAAGAATTGTATTTCCTTAAACTGTTAAATCCTTTAAAACTTAATACCGAGAATAAATTTATTTATATTTTTCTTTCAGTTTTCCAAGTAATTTTTGCTCTTTGTGTGATGATAAAAGGAGCCCATCTTTTTGTAGAAAATTTGGAAATACTTGCAAAAAATTGGGGAATAGATCCACTTTTATTTTCGCTTATTTTAGCTCCTATAGCAACAGAGCTTCCAGAAAAAAGCAACAGCCTTCTCTGGTCTTTAAGAAAAAAGGATGTTCTTGCACTTGGTAATATGACAGGAGCAATGGTTTTTCAATCAACCTTCCCGGTAAGCATTGGGCTTCTTTTTACTTCCTGGGAAATTAAAGGTCTGGCTTTGATTTCAGCACTAATAGCACTCTCTCTGAGCATAATTTATCTTATTTTTTTAAAAATCTTTAAAAAGCTCCCTCCTTATCTTTTAATACTTTCTGGACTTGCTTATCTGATCTATATTTATTCGGTTATAAAAACTTTTTCCTAATCAAAAAAAAATGAGAGAAAATTTTATAGGATGGCTCAACTCTTATCAATTTCATGGAATAAAACCAGGGCTAAAAAGGATCAAAGAACTCCTTAAAAAGCTTAGAAATCCTCATAAATATATTTCCACTATTCACATAGCTGGAACGAATGGAAAAGGATCTACTTCTGCTATTTTAAGTGAAATTCTTTACCAGCATGGACTAAAAGTAGGACTTTATACTTCTCCACATTTGTTCCGATTAAATGAAAGATTTAAAATTAATGGAAAAGAAATAGAAGATGAGGAATTAAATGATTATTTAAAGTATCTTAAAAATATTATCAAAGATTTTCCAGTTACTTATTTTGAAATTACCACTGCCCTTGCCTTCTTGTATTTTTTTGAAAAAAAAGTAGATATAGCAGTTATTGAGTGTGGACTTGGTGGAAGACTTGATGCTACAAATGTTATAAAGCCCGAAGTTTCTGTAATTACCGATATAGGTTGGGATCATACTAAATATTTAGGAAACACCCTTGAAAAAATAGCCTCTGAAAAAGCAGGGATAATAAAAAAAGAAACTCCTTGCGTTTTGGGAAATGTAGAAAAAAACTTAGTTTCTATTTTTCAGGAAAAAGCAAACAGATTAAATGCACCCCTTTTTGTTCTGGGAAAAGATTTTTTTATAGAAGCTAATGAAAATTCCAAGTGGAATTATAAGGGAAAATACGAATTTGCAGATTTAGAACCAAGTTTTAAAGGACTTTATCAGGGGAACAATATTGCTTGCGCTTTAAAAGCATTGGAATTACTTGAGGAAAAGAATTTTCTTAAAATTTCAGAAGAAAAACTCAGAAAAGCTTTAAAAAAAGTTAAAATACCTGGCCGTTATGAATTTCTCAAAATAAAAGACAAAACCATTTTAATTGACACCGCTCATAATTTAAGCGGAATTGTAGCTCTTAAGTCTTCTCTTATAAAAGATAATTTTAAAGACTTTTTGTTGATAATAGGTGTCACCAATGAAGACGGAGAAAAACCCTTTATTAACATGCTTGAGACTCTACTTCCTCTGGCAAGAGAAATCTATGTATGTAAGTTTCCTTCTCCAAGAAGGTTAGTTACTCTGAAAGATTGGAAAAGAGAATTAAGTAAAATAAATTTAAACTTTGATAAAATAAAGTTGATAAAAGACTACAAAAAAGCAATTGAGATGGCTTTAAAAAGCAACTTTTCTAAAATTCTCATTACAGGTTCTATTTATTTAATAGGAAACTGTTTTAAAATTCTAAAAAATGAATAAAATTTCGCTTTCCTGGGAAAAGCTTGATCATAAAGATTGGAAAATTTTAAAAGATCTTTATAAAAACGGAGCCGATTGCGCTAAATTCATTGCAAGAAGATTTGGATGGGATCTTAAAGAAACTATAGAAAAGCTTAAAAAGCTTGAAAAGGAAAAATTTTTAAAAAGAGTGGAAGGGAGATTCGCAATAATCAGAGGCAAACTCAAACATATGAATCATACATATTATGAGGTAACAAGAGAGGTAAAGCTTTATTTCAGAAGATCCAAATATTCTTTTAAAAGATCATAGACAGGTTTTACAATTTCTACATATTTCTTATTCTGATTTACAATATCTTCCAGGCTTTCTTCCATTTCTGAAGTAAATTTATAATCCAAGAATCTGTGAAATTTCTCTGTCAAAAAGTTACAAACCTTTTCCCCAAGTTCTGTAGGTTTGAGATAGTTTTTTTCTCTTGTTACATAATTTCTTTTATAAAGAATATCAAGCAGACCTGCATAGGTAGAAGGTCTTCCAATACCCATGGCTTCAAGTTTTTTAATCAAACTTGAAGCTGTGTATCGAGAAGGTGGCTGAGTAATATGTTTCTTGATTTCCCAGTCTGTAATTTTAAAAGTATCTCCTTTTTTTAAATCCACAAATTTTTCCTCTTTTTCATTTCTAAAAGCTTTTAAAAACCCTTCAAAGATAAGTTTTTTACATGTAGTTCTTAAAGTAAAGTCTCTTTTCAAGTTTTTAGCCGAAAAAATGTAAGTTCTTACTAAGTATTCTGCCTGAGCCATTTGACTTGCTATAAAATAAATTCTTATAAGATGGTAAAGTCTTCTTTCAGGTTCAGAGAGAGGGACATTTTCTCTGAACACATCTGTTGGCCTTATACATTCGTGAGCATCCTGAACAAATTTACTCTGTCTAATACCTCTCCTTTTACCTACAAAATCCTCGCCGAAGAAAAATTTTATAAATTCTTTAGCTTTTCTTTTTGCATATTTACTCACTCTTACAGAGTCAGTTCTCATATAAGTAATATAGCCATTTTCATAAAGTCTCTGAGCATAATACATGGTTTGCTTTGGCTCATATCCTAAAAGTTTTTGGGCATTTTCAATTAAGGTTGTAGTTTTTAAAGGTAAAGGCGGGTGTTTTTTTTCTATTTTTTCTTCCACTTTTTTAAGAAAAAATGCCTCTTTTAAGATATGTTCTTCCAAAATTTTTTTCAGCTCCTCTTTACTTTTCGTTTTGTAAAGTTTGTTTTTATAATAGAGTTCAGCAGAAATTTCCAGAGAACCTTTTTTTAAGGTAGTCTCCAGAGAATAGCTTGTTTCGGAAATAAAATTTCTTATCTCCTTTTCTCTTTCCACAATTAACCTTAAAGCAATACTTTGCACCCTTCCTGCCGAAAGCTTTTTCTTAAAATTCTGGGATAAAGAAGGTGAAATCAAGTATCCTATAAGTCTATCAAGCACCCTTCTTGCAAGCCAAGATTCGTAAAGATTGACATTTATGTTTCTCAAGTTTGAGAGGGCTTTTTTTAAACCTGTCTCAGTAATTTCTATCAAATCAAGCCTTTTAAATTTTAACTCAGGTTTTATCTTGGAAAGATATTCATAAATGTGATAAGCTATAGCTTCTCCTTCTCTATCAGGGTCTGTAGCAAGATACACCTCATCTACCTTCAAACCGATTTTTTTAAGATCTGAGAGAGCTTTTTTCTTGCCGGGAAGATAATACAAAGTAGGTCTAAAATTTTCTAAGTTTACTCCCAGTTTAACTCTTGGAAGATCCTTTATGTGCCCAAAGGTGGCTCTAAAGATAAAACCATTTTTTATAAATTTCCGTAAAGTTTTTATTTTGGTTGGAGACTCTACTACAAAAAGCACCATAAACTTTTTATTATACCACTTTTTTAAAATCTACCACTTCGGAAGTGGTAGATAATTGGTTGATTTATATAAATTTTATGATATTTTATAAAAACTTCCAAAAATCTTTCTTAAGGAGGATCTCTTATGGAAGAAGAAAAAAAAGAGCTTCCCAAACTTGAAAAAAAACTTGAAAAGATGACCATCAAAGAGTTGAGAGAAATTGCGCTTCAAATTCCTGAAATTACAGGTGTTCACGGAATGAACAAAGAAGAACTCATCTCTGCTTTAAAGAAAGTTTACGGAATCAAGGAAGAATCGAAAAAAGTCGGAGAATCAATGAGAGAGCTTAAAGCAAAAGTGAAAAAATTCAAAGCACTTGCTGAAGAGGCTAAAAAGAATAGAGATTGGATAAAATATGAAAGATACAGAAAACTTGCAAGCAGATTCAAGAAACGTACAAGAAAATTAGCCAAGGCAATTGCTTAGAATGAAAAAAGCCATTTTTGAAACTACTATCAAAGAGGTTCCTCTTTTAAGAAAAGGTAAAGTAAGAGATATTTACGATCTGGGGGATGCCCTTCTTATTGTTACTACAGATAGAATTTCTGCATTCGATGTCGTATTACCCACTCCTATCCCTGATAAAGGTAAAATACTGACTCTGATGGCTCTTTTTTGGTTTGATTTTCTTAAAGATGTTGTAGAGGATCATCTCATCACTGCTGATACAGAAAAATATCCTGATGTGCTTAGACCATATAAAGATGTTCTTTATCAAAGAAGCATGATAGTTAAAAAAGTTCAGGTTTTCCCTGTTGAATGTATTGTAAGAGGTTATATCACGGGATCTGCAATGAAAGAATATCAGAAAACTGGCAAAGTCTGTGGGATAACACTTCCATCCGGTTTAAAAGAAGCTGACAAACTTCCAGAACCAATTTTTACACCTTCAACAAAAGCAGAACAAGGACATGATATTAATATCACTTTTGAAGGTATGGCAAATTTAGTGGGCAAGAAAAATGCAGAAATTTTAAAAGAATTGTCTTTAGAAATTTATAAAAAAGCTTCAGCCTATGCTGAGGAGAAAGGAATAATAATTGCAGATACCAAGTTTGAATTTGGTATTTATGAAGGAAAGATAATACTTGTTGACGAAGTATTAACCCCAGATTCTTCTCGCTTCTGGCCAAAAGATGAATATGAACCTGGAAAACCCCAGAAAAGTTTTGATAAACAGTTCATAAGAGACTGGTTAAAATCGATTTCCTGGAAGGATAATACCACTCCCCCACCCATTCCTTCTGAGATAGTAGAAAAAACAAGAGATAAGTATCTTGAAGCCCTTTACAAACTTACTGGCAAAACTCTATAAAAGTGGATTTTAAACATAGCATTGTTTCAATTGAAAGTATAGATCTTGAAGATAGAACTTATCTCTTTTCCTATCCCAAAAGAACAGTTTTTTTAAAAGAAAGCATTAAATCTGTAGGACTCATTCAACCACCTGTTCTCTTTTCAAAAAAAGGTTTTTCGAGGCTAAAAATTATATGTGGAGAAGGAAGAATAAATGCATGTCAAGAGCTTGGAATATCAGAAATCCCTGCTTTTATTATTTCCGAAAAATCTGACAAGGAGCTTCTCCTTTTAGCTCTTGAAAGCAATCTTTTCAGAACATTAAACATAATTGAAAAAGCAGAATTTATTAATAAAGCTCTGAAGTTTTTCTCTGTAGATGAAGTAATAAAGCTTCTTCCCAAATTAAACCTGAGCCCCTCGTTTCACTGGGTTGAATTTTTACAGGCTATAAACAGACTTGAAGATACATTTAAAAAACTCCTCATAGATGGGGAATTAAACCCAAAAATTGCCAAGACACTTGCATATTTATCTTTGGAAGAGAAAAAAAAATTTTTGGAACTTCTAAAAAAATTAGATCTCAGTTTTAGTGAACAAAGGGAAGTGCTGGAAAAACTTCTGGACTATAAAAAAAGAAAAAATCTTTCTTGTCTTTTACCAGATGAGCTCAAGAAAGTTCTTGATATTGAAGATTTTAACAAGAGAAAAAAAGAATTTTTTGAAATTTTAAAAGCTCTATACTATCCCCATTATGTTTCTAAATTAAAAAAAATTTCTCCTATTGTTAAAAACTTTAGAGAAAAACATATTAATATCAATTTTTCTCCGTATTTTGAAAAAAAAGAACTGGAAATCCAATTTAAAATCATGTCCTTTGAAGAATTTGAAAAAAAATTAAAATTTATAGAAGAAAACAAAGAAAAAATAAAAAAAATTCTTAATGAAATTTAAGATTATTTTTTTATCTGATGCCATAAATTGAGAAAAAGCTCATTAAACATCTTTGCTGGATTTTTAAATTCTTTTTTTATAGCACAATCAGCTTTAAAAAGCTCTTCAAAAATAAAATCAAAGCTTTTCACCTTTTCCAACCGCTTTTTAATGTTAAACAAAGAATAAGGATGAGACTCTGCAATTATCTTAGGAATTTCAGCTAAAGGATCTTCTTTTAGTTCCTGAAATTTTCTACTGAAATTAGAATATCTTTTTTCTGAGGTAAGTTCTGGATATTTTTCCAGAAATTCTTTTAATATCTGCATTTTCTTAAAAAATCTATAAAGATACCATAAAATCTTAGGAGGATCTATTTTTTTATCTAAAAGATTTATAACCATTCTATATGCTCTTTCAGGTCCATAATTGAAAAAAGTATCTGCTAAAAGATACAGAGCATTTTCTTCAGATGGAATTACAACTTCCCAGACATCTTCTTCGGTAATTATTTTTTTATCTTCGGTATAAAAAATCAATTTTTCAAGCTCGTTTTTAAAATAATTATAATCTTTTCCAGCCAAGGAAAGAAAAAAATTTGCAGTATTTCTATCCATGGTTTTTCCATAACTTTTTAAAATCATTACAAGCTCTGATTCCAGAAAATCTTCCTCTTTTTTGGTAGTAAAAGGAATAATTGCCCCTTTTTCAAAGGCATATTGATATAAGGGATGGGATTCAGGAAAGTTTTCACTGATCAGAAACCAGCTAAATAAATCGTTATTTTCTTTAAGACCTTTGATTATCTCTTCGCCTTTTTCGTAAGGTATATTTTCTGCTCCCAGAACAAGATAAACTTTTCTAACACCAAACAAACTCTCCTGATAGCCTTTTATTCCAAAAAAACTTTTTTTATTTTCATTATCATTAAGATTATAAATTTCTAAAAGTGAATTTTTTTCTTTTAAAATTTCATATATTTCTCTCGCTTTCTCTTTACAAATGTTTTCAGGTCCTATTAAAAGATAGATAGGTGCTATGCGGTTTTTTTTGGCAAGTTCAACAAGTTTAACTATCTGAATAGGAGTAAAAATAGGCATTATTCTTTTTCAAAAATGTATTCCAGTATATGTTCCTTCTTGACTACTCTTATAAGGTTTGTAGAACCAATTTTACCTACTGGATAACCCATGGTCAAGACCAGCATATCATCTTTATCAATTAAATTATCTACATAAGCTTTTTTTATAAACTCTTTCACCATACTTTCTGTATCCTCTTTTTCTGAAAGAACCATATAAGGATAGATACCCCATACAATTTTAAGCCTTCTCAAAATTTCCTCATCATGCACATTTACTATGATAATGGGTTTTGGTCTAAACTTAGCAACTCTTTTTGCTGAACTTCCAGATTTGGTAAAAACAACTATTGCTTTTGCACCTATCTCTTCAGCAAGAATGCAACTGCTGTAGGCTATAGCAAAATCTGGAGAAACATGGGAATGTTCTTCCACTCTGTATTTATAAATTTTTTCTGCTTCTTCAATTGTTTTTGCCATAACTTTTACTGCTTCAACAGGATACTTTCCCACTGCTGTCTCATCAGAGAGCATAAGAGCATCTGCACCATCAAAAACTGCATTGGCAATATCTGAAACATCTGCTCTTGTCGGAGTAGTTGAATTTATCATTGAAGTCAGCATCTGAGTTGCAATAATCACAGGAATACCAGTCTCCCTTACCTTATTAACAAGTGTCTTCTGAATAACAGGAACTTTTTCCACAGGAACTTCTACTCCTAAATCTCCTCTTGCAACTATTAAACCATCTGAAACTTCTATAATTCCCTCTATGTTTTTCAAAGCCTTAAGAGTCTCAATTTTTGCTAAAATTGGTGTATCTTTGTTGTATTTTTTAATGATCTCTTTAGCTTCCAGAATATCGTTTTTACCTCCCACAAAAGATAATGCTATAAAGTCAACACCCATTTTAAGACCAAAAATCATATCTTCTTTATCTTTATCTGTTAAAGCCTTTATTGAAATTTCTGCTCCAGGAAAATTAATGCCTTTTCTTGAAGAAATGACTCCTCCTTGAATAACTTTTGTAACTACCTTATCACTACTCTTTTCCACCACTTTGACCTTTATAAGCCCATCTGCTATAAAAACAAGATTTCCTTCTCTGAGCTCTTCTAAAACTTCTGGATAATCTATATATACTTTACCAATACCGTTTGTTTTTTGGCATAAAACGGGTTTTTTGTAAATCTCTAAAATTTCTCCTTGATATAAAGAAAAAGGCTCCTTAACTTCTCCTATTCTTATCTTTGGACCCGAAAGATCCTGCAAAATAGCAACAGAGCTTTTTAACTCTGCAGAAACTCTTTTTATTCTTTCTATATTTTCTCTATGATACTCTATATCTCCGTGAGAAAAATTAAGCCTAAAAACATCGACTCCAGCTTCTATAAGAGCTTTAATAACTTCCCAATCTCTGGAAGAAGGACCAACCGTTGCTATTATTTTGGTTTTTCTCATTTCAATCTTAATAATTTGAATTTTTTACCGATAATAATAAAAATAAATTAGAACAATAAAAAGAAAATAGTTGACAGATAAAAAAAGGAACATAATAATATTAAAAATATTATAATTACTATTATTATTTTATTATGAAATCACAATTTAAGTTTAAAATATGTAACTGTCAAAAAGATAATATCAATTTTTGGAAAGATTTTGCCAGAGATTTAGAATCTTCAATCAAAAGAAAAGTAAATCTTGAGTTAATTCCGGATAAACCTTTGCAATTAAAAGAAAAAGAAAATCTATTCTTTGCTTCTTTTCCACTTTCTTTAGAACTTTTAAAAAAAAATTATCAGCCCATTGCAAAACTTAAAGGTCAAAAAGATAAATGCTTAGTGATAGGAATTGAAGAGTTAGAAAAAATAAAAGAAAAAGAAAAAATAAAAATTTTCATTTTAAATCGCTCTTTTTGTTTTTCTCTTCTCTTTTATCTTGTTTATAATTTTAATTTAGATTTCTCAAAGATATTAGTTATTAC
>JAGGXL010000083.1 GCA_021163085.1 Thermodesulfobacterium sp.
ATTTTGTATCTTTAAGATAAACTCCTTTTTCGTGAAGTTTAAAAAGAAAAGAAATCAAGTTCTTTATAAGTTCGTAGTTAACTTTCTCTTTTTTGTCATCCAGAAAAAGATCTTCTCTTTTTACAAAGCCTTTTTCAATATAGAGGAAAACAATTCCTCCGTAAAAAGGTTCCCTTTTAAAAAAGGCTATTTGAGGGCTTTCCCAGAAAAGAAAAATGGGTTTTATAACGGGTATGTTCAATTTTTCAAGTTTAGACAAAGTTCTTAGATATTTTATAACTTTATTGGTTTTTAAAAATTGGGGTTTAAAAGCTTTTATCAAAAATAGAGGCTTTTTTTCCTTAAAAAAAGACAAAATGAAAATACAACGAGATGCTCCGTTTTTAAGGATTTCAAAATTAAATTTTTCTGTAGAAATTCTTTCCAGAATCTGAGGTGCTTCTTTGGAAAAAAAATAAAATTTAAACTTTTTCCAGTTGGGAAATAAGACAGTCCACATAATTGTCCCAGGTTAAGTGTTTTATAGAATTATAAATTTTAAGAGGGTCAAAAGTAAATTCTATAGCTTTTAAAATGGCAGATTTAATTGCAGACTCATTTCTTTCTACCACAAACCCGTTTACATCTTCTTTTATAAATTCACTTGTTCCATCATAAGGAGTGGTGATAACAGGAGTTCCTGTAGCTAAGGCTTCTAAGGTTGCAAGGGCTCCTGGGTCATACATAGTTGGGAGCACAAAAAGATCAGCCACGGCATAGTATTTTTCTATTTCTTTTGTTTTACCAAGATATATCAATCTATTTGTAGATTTTCCCTTAGCACCAGCTATTATAATTTTAACCTTTTCTGGAAGTTTTGGTAAAACTTTAAGCAAAAGAGAGAGCCCTTTTCTTTTTATATCATAGCCTACAAAGAGAATTAAAAAATCCTCTTTAGAAAAACCCAATTCCTTCCTAAAGGTTTCTTTAAATTCTTTCAAAGAGGGGTTAAACCTTTTAAAATTCACTCCTCTATAACATACCGCGGTTTTTTCATATACCTCAGGATAAAATTCTTTTATGAATTTTTTCCCCAAGGAAAAAAGAGAGATTACTTTTCTTGCATTAGTTATAGCTCTTTTTTCAAGATTTAAAAGGATTTTATAGCGCAGGCTAAATTTTTTAAAAATTGACTGCTTTTGTTTATGTAAAAAGGCTATCATTGGGTCGCAGAGAATAAAAAGGTCTGTTGTGTAAGGATAACGAAAAAAGCTTATGAGTCGATAGTTAGAAAGCTTAACAAGAATTTTTCTTGTCTGATAGATAAAAAAAAGATGCTTTGGGACAGAGCCAAAACCTTTCCATCTAACTTTATAAACTACAAGTCTTTTTAAAATTTCCTCTGGAAAAGATACAGTATGGACAATCACCCCTACCTTAAACCCTCTCTCTAAAAGCTTTACAGCAACCATCCCTGCATGAGACTCTGCTCCTCCAACCCCAAACCCTATTTTAGGTCTAATTATAATTATTTGCTTCAATTTTCTGTTACCTTTTTAGTGAAGCTTATTCTTGAGATTTTAACCGAAAATTTTATAAGTTTAAACTGTTGACAAAATTCTATTTTTAAATAACCTTCATCATCTATGAATGAGATTTTCTTTATTGGCTGGTTAGCCATTTGGATTGCTATTTTTTTTGACCACTCTAAAACCTTCATTTGGATTGGTTTTGGTCTAATAACACTTCTTTTTTTAGTAAACTTAATTCGCATGCCAAAAGCTCTTTTGAAATTACCCAAAGAAGTTCTCATCCTGAACACAATTTTTCTTATTTTCCTTCTCCCTTTTGCCTTTATGCCTCCTAATATAACAAGAACTTTTGAAGACTTTTTAAAAAATTATTTATTCCATATAATTTTAGCTTTTTTTTTATCCCTGAAGTTAAAGGAAGAACCAGAATTTTACAAATCTCCCTATTTTTATTTCCTGCCAGCAGTAACTTGTTTAGTTGTAAGTTTACATCACCTATACTCTGGAATTAAACTCTGCTTAATAAATAACCATTGCCCCAGCACAATATTCATCGCTAATGATATCAGCTTGTTGAAAGGTCTAGTTATGACTTCAACCTCTTATGTATTTGTATTTTTTTTATTTTTAGGTTTATATATTTCTGAAAAAAGAAAAACTTTAAAAACTTTTTTTCTTTTTATAAGTCTTTTTTCACTTTTTATGGAAATAATCCTTGGTAGAAGAGCCTCAATCTTAGCCATAATTTTCTCCAGTTTATTTGTAAGCATATTCTCTAAACAACGAATTGTTAAAATTGTTGGCTTATCTTTAGCTTTGTGCCTCATATGTCTTATAGGTGTATTGATTCTAACACCAAACGGAAGGAAAATGCTTATTCGTAATGACAAAATTAACCTTTTACTTCAGGGTAAATATGCTGAATCTGGATCATTTGGGAAGCGTATTTATATCTGGCCTATATATCTTAAAAAAGCCCTTGAAGATCCCTTTTCTGGGACTGGAATTGGTAGAAAAGCCCAAAAAACAGCCCTTTATCAAACCAATAAACTTGCCTTAAAACTTGAACATGCTCATAATCTTTTCCTTAATCTTTGGCTTCAAGCTGGTCTTCATACTATGGTAGTATATTTTATTCTTTACCTGTATACTCTATTTAAAGCATACAAATTGTGGCATTTTAACCCTGAAAGACCAATTTATGCTCTTTTTTTAGCTTTCCTTTTGGCTTTTTTAGTAATGTCCATATTAGAAGGAACAGAAGAAGGAACAAGGTTTACCCCTTTTTGGATAACGTGTGGGCTAATTTGGGGACTAAATGAAAAAAATAGCTTTTCTTCTTGATCGCCTCGGTAACCGAAGACATTACTTACAATTCAAAATCTTAAAAAAACATGGGTTTATTCCTTATGCCCTTGTTTTTGAAGAATACCTTCATGATGCAAATATTCCAGAAGATTTAGCTCATTTTCACCCCTTACCCTTTAAAAGAAATAATGTTTTGCGTAAATTTTCCTTTAAATTTTTAAAGTACCTTATAAATTTTGTGAAAAACGAAAAAATAAAAGTAGTATTAATTCATCGCTGGAGGTTTTTACGTTATTCCACACTCACAAAACTATTTTACCCGGAACTGAAAATTATCTATCACATCGTGGTAGGAGGAACCTTAAAACACCCAGGAAGAAAACTCTTTTTTAGACTTTTCAAAAATAAAATAGACTGTCTTTTAGTGAACAGTTTAGCCTTAAAAGATGAATTGTTAGCTACTGGTCTTGTTAAGCCTGGGGAAGTGGAGCTATTATATAGTTCATTTGATTTGAGCACCTTTCCTGAAAACTTAAGCAAAGATAAAGCACGGACAATGTTAAATCTTCCGCAGCAAGCTTTTATTTTTGGGATGGTAGCAAAATTTCGCCCTGAAAAAAGACAAGCTGATCTTATAAAAGCTTTTAATCTGGTGCATAAAGATATACCTAAGGCAGTGGTTGTATTTGTGGGAGATGGCTCAACAAGAAAAAATTGTGAAACCTTGGTAAAAGAATTATCCCTGAAAGATAAAATAATTTTTGTGGGTAAGGTAATGCAGGAAATAGTCCCTTTTTATCTTCGAGCTTTTGATGTGTTAGTGCATACTTCTATAAGAGAAGGTATGCCCCTTGCGGTTCTGGAAGGACTTGCCTCAGGGCTTCCGATAATTGCAACTGATGCCGAAGGAGTGCCTGATATTTTTGCAACAGAGGAACCAATTGGTTATCTTGTACCAAAGGAAGATGTTAAAGCCATAGCTCAGGCTTTGAAAAAGATTTATTATTTGCCAAAAGATGAATTTGAGCTTTTAGGAAAAAATGCTAAAAAACGTTTTCTTACAGCCTTCTCACCTGAAGCATTTGAAAAGCGAACAATTGAAATATTTTCAAAATACTTTTAAGTTCAGGTATTTATTATGATTAATGAAAGCTGATATCAAAAAAAGCCTCACATATATTCTTTGCCAAATCTTGTTTTTTTTAGCCTTTTCCTCTAAAGTCTTCCAAAATCTTTCTATTCCTTTTTTCTCCCAAAGTTTACAGTTCAAAACTTCTTCTCTTACTTTATGTTTCATCATTTCAAGAAGATAAAAGGTAGGAAAATCGTAAGAAAATTTGCCAATTTTGTCGCTATCAATTCCTAATCTTTCAAAAAGAAGTCTTCTTAGAGGAAGCTTATTTCTAAAATTTTTCCTATCAAAAACCTCAACTTCATCAAGAGAACCTACGTAGTCTGCTAACGCTTCGTCTGCCCAAGGCAAAACTAAATTTACTCCAAAAGCATCGGTAAAATTGCTTACTTTCCGGATAACGTTCCCAAACTCGGCATGGGTTACCCAAACATCGGCTTTTAAATCAAAATAGTCCCAATCTTTTCTTTTCTCGTCCTCAGCAAACCAATAAGGATAAACTGGTTCTGCTTGTGGATAAAATTTCAAAAGATCTGCCAAAGTAATTCCAATAAAACCCACCATTTCACAGCGAGACCGAGCTAATTTGTAAATTGTATTCCCTGATGGTAGAACTTCACCGAAAGATCTTAAAAATTTGAATTTTGGATAAATCTTTTGCCTTCTATATTCTACCGGTCTTGGCACATGACCAAAGTAATAATCGTTCCCACTTCCATCAAGAAGGTTACTTCCGGAAAAATCTATTTGTAACTGATACATAGGATATCCTAAAAGATTACCATCAGCACAAGGAAAAGGTATAGAAGAAAAATATTTATCAAATATGTTTATTTCTATAGAGGTCATTCTTTCGGGTAGAAATAGCTTCGCATGTTTAAATCCGAGCTTTTTAGCAATTTCGCTTGCAAGCTTGCTTTCATCCTTCCTTGAACCCGGAAGAGCTAAGGTCAAACAAGTAGTTTGATCCTTTAATCCAGCTTCAGCAAGAGCTAACAAGATAGTGTTACTGTCCTTTCCCACACTTTGAAAAAGAAAAATTTCTCTGGAAGGGTCAATCTTTTTTAAAATAGATTGCACAAGTAAAAAAAGAATGTGGTCAAGGTCGGCCTTTTTTCCTTTTATCCTTCTAAAGTTTGGATAGGGAAATTCATGAAAAAATTCAAGCTCAAAACTCCCATTTTTAGAATAAATAACAACATAATCTCCTATGCTAAGATTAAAAATCTCTTTATAAATAGTGTGAGGAGTAGGGACAACCCCACTTTGAAGAAAAAAAGAAACTCCTTTAGAAGACAAAGTAAGAGGTTTCTTTACTTCAGGATGGTTAAGTAGTGCAACCGATGAATTTGAATAAAGCAAATAATTTCTATCAAGGGAAAGATAAAAATATAGCACCTTGTCAAAGGTTTTAGCACCTCCAAGTATTATCTTATCTTTTACTTCTTCTGCAATGATCTTTTTTACCATTTTATAATCTCTTTCCTTTTGCCCTTGCTTTTTCGGTTCTTCTTCTAATTAACCCTGTTTTAAAATTTACTAATAATCTTACAAATTTTGCAAATATAGGCTTTGAAAAATCTAAATAATAAGATAAAAACTTTTGAAAATATGGTTTCCCTTTATCCCCAAAGTATTCTTCAAAAGAATAACCAAGCTGGGCAAGGTCTTTAACTCTGTATTTTAAAGGAAAACAAGGATTTGCTAAAACCCTTGATACATCCAAAAACCCAAGTGTTTCAGTCTTTTCGTCCCAGAAAAAGTGATTAAGATAGCAATCCTGATGATAAAGGTTTTGTTTATGTAAGAATGAGATTAGTTCAGCAAGTTTATAAAGTAAAATATCCTGTTTTTCTTGCTCTTTTAATATTAACTTGAAAATAGGTATCCCTTTTAACTCAAAGGTTGCTATTTCAACCTTATCAGGTCTTCTTCGTATAAAAAAGGACTCTGGCACAGAAAAACCGAGTTTTTTTAAATTGAGGAGATTACTCCATTCTTTTTCAGCTTCGTCAAAATAATTTAAATATTTTTTTATAAAAAACTTACAACTATTTATCTCATAACCTGCAATCTCTTTATATCTTTTTAAACGATAATAAAAAGGTTGAGGA
>JAGGXL010000184.1 GCA_021163085.1 Thermodesulfobacterium sp.
AAGATGAATTTTTCTACTTATGTAAAACAAATAGAAAAGGATCTTGGAAAAAAGATAAAAATATTTTTAGGAATAAAAGATCCTTTTTTAAAATCTTTACTTTCTAAGTATTTCAAAAAAGTTGGCATAAAAGTTATAGAAAATTTTGATAAAGAAATAAGATTGAAAGATTTAAATGAATTTTTAGAATTTATTCAAAAAGAAAAAATTCAAGTAATTTTAATAGATAGCGAAAATAAAGAAATAAGTTCATGGATAGAACAGTTTAAAAAAATTTATTCCGAGATTAAAATTTTGCTAATTTTAGAAATTAAGGTTTTAGAATATCTCTATTTAAAAAAGGGTAAACTTGTTGACTTTTTTACTTTAGGAGTAGATGATATTATTTTTAAACCTTTCAGTTTAGAAGAACTTCAAGCTCGTATGTTAAGACTGTTAAAAGATTATTATTTAATGAAAAAAATAACAAGTGTACTCAAAGAAGATCCATTAACTCAGGTATTTAATAGGAGATATTTTGAAGAAACAATAAGAGAAGAAGTTTATCGAGCTTTGCGTCAAAAGTATCCTTTAACTTTAATTATGTTGGATTTGAATAAATTTAAGTGGTATAACGATAATTTTGGACATCAAGCCGGAGATGAGGTCTTAAGAAAAGTGGGGGAACTTATAAAATCTTGTGTAAGAATGGGAGTAGATAAAGTATATAGATATGGAGGGGATGAATTTGTCATTCTTTTGCCTAATATTGTCTGTGAAAAAGCTATAGATGTAATGCACAGAATCTTTAAAAAATGGGATGAATTAATTTATCCAATAACTATAGCTGCTGGAATAGCCCAATTGATTCCTATGGAATCTCTTGAATTAACTGTTTCAGATTTAATAAAAAGAGCAGATTTAGCTATGTATGAAGCTAAAACAAAAGAAACTAATTATTGTAAGATTGATCCAAAAAGTATCTCTTTGAAAGAAGAAAAATCTGAGAAAAAATCAGAAAATCTTTTTAAGGAAGAAATAGACCTACTTATATAATAATCTTAAAATTAAATCTTTGAGTCAAGTAAATTTTAAATTTTATCAAGAGCGCCCCTGGCAGGATTCGAACCTGCGACCTCGAGATTAGGAATCTCGCGCTCTATCCTACTGAGCTACAGGGGCTATAAAAAATTTTACTCTAATTTCCTAATTTTTACAATAAGAAATAAAAAATTTTTTATAAACGATTTTTAAAGTCTTGTCCATATTTAATTTTTAAATTACAATCTTTAAATAATAAAGAATGAAAAGGGGGATAAAGAGATGCCTTTTTATGTAATTTTAAGTACTTTAACAGATGACGGACTTGAAACAGTTAAGAAAAAACCACAAAGAATACTGGAAGTTAACAAAGAGCTTGAAGAAATGGGGATTAAGGTTATTTATCAATTTGCTGTTCTTGGCCAATATGATTTTGTGAGTATTATAGAGGCACCAGATAATGAAACAGTTATGAAAATGTCTGTGGAACTTGGTTCAAGAGGAACTGTTAAACTTACCAGTCTCCCTGCATTGAAGATTGAAGATTTTATAAATCTGGTAAAAAAATAAATAAATTTTTGATTTCTGAGAAGTTTTTATTAAAGTTAAGAGTCTATGGAAAAACCTTCTCTTTCTTTAAAAACTACTCATATTGGAAGTTTACCTTTAGAGGGTGTAGAAAAATCCGTAGATATAATATTTGAATTTCTTGATATTCCTGTGTGGCCTCAAATGTCCAGATTTAAAGAAGAAAACATGATTTTGCAATTCAATGAAGGCTTACCCGGATTTAATAAAGAAAATGAAATACTGGATACCTCTTCATCTGATTTTGAAAACAAACTGATAGAATTTTACGAGTTATATTTCCAAATAATAGAAGAAGGAAAATTAGAGTTATTGAAAAATTTTTCACTTTCGGAAAACCATGCTAGGGGATTCCAAAAATTTATTCAAAAAGCACAAGAAACAAATCCTCCTATAGTAAAAGGACAAATTACAGGACCTTTTACCTTAGCTACAGCTCTAAAAACCGAAGGCAGAGAAAACCCTATATTCAGGGAAGATCTGAGAGATCTAATTATTAAATTTATTACTTTAAAGGCATTATGGCAGGCGTTAGAACTTAAAAAAATATCTAATGAAGTTATTCTTTTTCTTGATGAACCAGGATTATCAGGATTTGGATCATCTTCTTTTATTACTATTTCTAAAGAATTGGTAATTTCTTTATTAAACGAAGTTATCGAAACTTTAAAACGGTTTGGAGTGATTATTGGGATTCATGTATGTGCCAATACATCATGGGACATAGTTCTGGACTCACAGGCTGATATTTTAAGTTTTGACAGTTTTAATTTTTACGATAAACTGATAATCTATAAAGATTCTCTTAAAAATTTTTTGAATGAGGAAAATAAATATTTAGCATGGGGGGTGATTCCAACAAATAGTGAAACTTTAAAAAATATTAGTTTAAAAGAAGTCATTCATAAATTCGAGGTTCAATTAGCTAATTTTTCTTCTTCCTTGGGCATTTCTGAAGAAGAAGTTCTTAAAAAAAGCTTATTTACTCCGGCTTGTGGACTTGGAAGTCTTTCAGATGCTCTATCCATTAAAGCATTAAAGTTATTAAAAAGTTTTAAAAATTCTATAGTAGGGAAGTAGGAATGGCTATTCGTGCCTATGTATTAATTAATACACAAATTGGACAAACGCAGAGTGTAATTGAAAAATTAAAAAAGATACCTGAAGTAAAAAAAATTGATATAATTATGGGGCCCTATGATATAATAGTTGAAATTGAAGTCCCTACTTACGAAGATATTTCAAACATTCTTCTTGAAAAAATACAGAACATTCCTGCTATTAATCATACTATGACCTGTCCGGTGGTAGAATAAAATGGGGCAAAAAAATATCTTACAAGAGAAAGTTCTGGTTTTAAATAAATACTACCAAGCTATTCAAATTACTACAGTTCAAAAGGCTATCTGTCATTTGGTAAAAGGAACTGCTAAGGTAATAACTACTAATTGGACAACTCACACCTTAGAGGAGTGGATAAAGATAACAAAGTTTTTTGAAAACGGAAACGGCAAAGTGATAAGGAGTCCATCTATTTCCATTTTAGTTCCTGATGCTATTTATCTGCCTTACTATGAAAGCCTACCCAAAATAGATGTAGTGTTTTCAAGACAAAATTTATTATTAAGAGATAAATACAGATGCCAGTATTGTGGAAAACATTTAAAAAATCCAAAAGATAGAACTATAGACCATATAATTCCTAAAAGCAGAGGTGGTAAAACAGTATGGACTAATGTGGTTCTTTGCTGTAAAAAATGCAATTTAAAAAAAGGAGACAGAACACCTGAGGAAGCAGGATTAAAACTCTTAAAAACACCCAAAGCTCCAAAATGGCAAGCTTTGATTTTGGAAGAATTTCCCAAACACAAAAAAGATATATGGAAAGTTTTCTTAGACTTTGCAGGTCTTTTTGAATAAAAATTTTTTTATTCTTATTCTCTTTGAAAATTTCTTTGAGATTCAATAATATTAACAGCCTGTAAAATTAATTTTTTTGCTTTAGAAGGAATCCCATCAGGAATATAAATTTGAAAATCTACCAATAAATCGCCTCTTTTCCCATTTTTTAAAAAAGGTCCTCTACCCTTTATCACTATGGGTGGAGTTTTTGTAAAAAGTTTAGATGGGATCTTTTCTCTTCCCTCAAGGGTATTAATAGTAATTTCTTCTTTTAGTATCACATCCCAAAAAGGAATTTTACATTTATATACTAAGTTGTTATCTTTTAGGGTGAAATAAGGGTGAGGAATAACAGAAACCTCCAAATATAAATCGTATTTTGAATCTATTCTTTCCTTAGGAACAAAGATTATATCTCCTTCTTTTAACCCTAAGGGAATATCTATATACACTTCTCTCTGGACTCTTTTCTTTCCTTTTCCTTTGCATTCCTCACACTTTTCTATCAGTACACTTCCAGAACCTTTACAGTATGGACAGGTAAAGTAAGTATTAATATTTTTTCTTTTATCTTTATATTCTATAGACCCAGAACCTTTACAAAAACCACAATTTTTTGTTAAACCATTTTTCTTTTTTCCAGTGCCGTTACAGGCAGGACAAATTACTTCTTCCCCCATAATTTGGATCTTTTTTTTACCTCCTAAAGCTATTTCTTCTACTTTTAATTCCAGTACAGAAAATAAATAATTTCCTATTAACGGGCAATTATTAACTATCTCTATTTCGTGTTTTTCTTCAAATCTTTCTAAAACCTTTTGATACCAGTCTAATAAAGTTAAAAATTCCTCTTTATCTCCTCCTTTATCAGGGTGTAATTTTTTAGCCTGTTCTCTAAAATACTGTTTAATTTCTTCAAAAGAGGAAAAATTTTTTAAATTAATTTCACTCATAATCTTCAATCCTTTTTACGATAACAAAATGTTTTCCCGATAGTCTTTTTTTCCATGTCAGGAAAGCTTAAAGCTGGTATTTCAGTCGCTCCTAAAAGTAAATATCCTCCAGAATTCAACATTTTCCAGAGTTCTGTTAAAACCTTCTTTTTAACTTCGTCAGAGAAGTAAATTAAAACATAACGACAAAGAATAAGATCAAAGTTTCCCCAAATTTTTTTAGAAGCTTCTAATAGATTAACTCTTTCAAATTTTACTAATTTCTTTACATCATCATTTATACGCCAATGAGCCCCGTCTTGTTTAAAATATTTTACTAAAAAGTTGATAGGAAGACCTCTGTTGATTTCAACCTGATTGTAAATTCCTTTTTTAGCTTTTTCTAAACACTTTGCAGAAATATCAGTACCTAATATGTAAACCCTGTATTTTTGTAAATAAAGTGAAAAGTGTTCTAATAAAAGCATTGCTATACTGTAAGGTTCCTGTCCTGTAGAACAACCTGCTGACCATATGTTGATCCTTCTTTCTTCTTCTCTTTTTTTAAATAATTCTGGTAAAATGTGTGTTTTAAGTGCTTCAAATGGGTGATAATCCCTAAAAAAATAGGTTTCGTTTGTTGTTAAGGCATCTATAATTTCATTTAATAGCTTTAAATTTGCTCCTTTTTTTGTTATAGTCTGATAAAGATCTTTTAAATCTTTATATCCTAAACTTAAAGCCAATTCATTTAATCTACTTTCAATTAAATATTCTTTTCCTGTAGTATAGGATATTCCTGATATTCTTTCTAAAAGAGCTGTAAAAAATTCAAAAACTTTCACTTTATCATCCATTTTTAGTTACATCCAAAAAGATCTTTTAATCTTTCAGGAATTTTAGAAAGATTAATAACTTCATCTACTAAACCAGCTTCAATTACTGCCTTAGGCATACCAAAGACAACACAACTTTCTGCATCCTGAGCCAAAACCACACCACCCATTTCTTTTATCTTTTTCGCTCCTTCCTTTCCGTCATTTCCCATACCAGTCAAAATTAAAGCCAATGCATTCCCATCATAAACTTCTGCTAAGGACTCAAAAAGTTCATCAACTGAAGGTCTGCAAAAATTACGGGGAGGACCTTTATGTAGTTTTATTCTAACCAATGCATTCTCTCTTTTTAGCCTCATGTGGTAATCTCCTGGAGCAATATAAACTATTCCCTCTCTTACTGGTTCCCCATCTTCCGCTTCCTTTACTATAAGTCTGGAAGTAGAATTCAATCTCTCTGCTAACTGTGCAGTAAAAAATGGAGGCATGTGCTGAACAACAAGTATTGGTGCAAGAAAAGTAGAAGGTAGTTCTGGAATTATTTTTAACAAAGTTTGAGGTCCACCTGTTGAAACCCCTATTCCACATACTTTATAAATCCCTTTTTTTATCTTTGGAGTAATATATGTTGGTCTATATATCGGCTTAAATTCTTTTAAAGGTTGAATACTTTTTATTTTTGGGATAAGACATTGCTCTATTTTTTTAATACTCTCCCAAAAAGACTTGCTTGAAGGTTTGGGAACAAAATCATAAGCTCCAATTGCCAGACACTCTATGGTTGCCTTAGCACCTTCCTGAGTAAATGAAGAAAACATGATAACCTTTGTTTGAGGAACTTCTTTTTTTAATATTTTTAAAGCACTTATTCCGTCCATTTCTGGCATTTCTATATCAAGAGTGATAGCATCGGGTTTTAAATTTTTAGCCTTTTCTATAGCTTCTTTCCCTGTCTTTGCAGTATCAACTACCTCTATTTCTGGGTCATTTTTTAAGATATCTACAATCAATTTTCTCATTATAGGTGAATCATCTACTACTAATACCTTTATTTTCTTGCTCATAGTTAAGAAAGTTCCATAAGATATTTAATCTTTACTTCCAGCATTTCTTTATCAAAAGGTTTCATAAGATATTCATTTGCCCCAGCCATGATAGCATCAATTATACTTTTTTGCTGATTCTCTGTAGTTACCATCATAACTTTAATATCTGACCATTTTGGATTAGCACGCAGTTTTAATAAAAATTCATATCCATTCATAACAGGCATGTGCCAATCAAGTAAGATTAACTTTATATCTGGATTATTCTCCAAAACCTTTAAGGCCTCCTCTCCATTTGATGCCTCTAAAACCTCAAAACCCATGTCCTCCAGATATTTTTTTTCTATCTCCCTTATTGCTTTGGAATCATCTACTACTAATACTTTATACATTTTTTGCCTCTAACCTTTCTTTTCTAAAATTTGTCCTGGTAAAATTTCTTGCATGTTCAAATTAATCTTTACTGGTATTTTATATGAATAAAAAATTTTTTCCAAATTTCTTAATTCTTCTTTAGCCAGGTTAAAAGATTCTCTATTGGCAAAGTAAATATCCACATAAACCTCATTTCCTATATAACTTAAAAAGCATTCCATCAATCCTAAATACTCAAAAAACATTTTAAAATAAAAAAGTTTAACCTTATCTTGTTCTTTTTTAGGTTCTCCCAATTCTAAAAAACCCCATGATCTTTCATCATTAAAAACAAAAGGAATTATTATCTTTTCATCTTTAAACAAAAATTTAAAGGTTTTTATTTTTTTTCCGAGTAATTCTTTCAACTCTTTATCAATAGTCTCTTTTTTTTCCTTTTTTGTTACTCCTATTAAATCTTTAATAAATGCAGTCAAAAGATTTATATCTTTTTGAAAAACTTCTTTATTTAAAGGTTTTTCAGAAAGTTTTGCACTTACTAAATACAAAAACTGAACTTCTCCCGCTTCTTTTTCCGGAGTGATTATCTGAAGTATAATGGGATTTCCTATCTTTATTATTTTTACTTTTAACACTTCTCCTACAGTAAAACTTTCTGGTGTTAAAGTTCCTCCAATTCTTGCTTGAAATTTCTCACCTCCAAGTTCTAAATAAAGGGTTTTTCCTTCAATATTAAGCACCTTTATTAATAACTCTCTACCAGGACGTGTAAAAAATGACCACAGATTCTCAGGAAGATAAATAATAGGTGCTGGTGCAGTTATCTGCATAAATTTTTACACTTTTTAAAATTTTTTCTTGGAAGCTAAAACTAATTCTACCTCTGCTTCAGAAAGCTCCAGTTTTTTAGCAATTTCCTTAGGAGTTAATCCTTTTTTTGCCAGCAACGCGATTTCTTTCTTTAAATCCATTTTATTTTCTGAAATCGGTTTTAATTTTTCAAGCCTTTCAACTAATTCTTTAGCTCTTTCAATACTTTCTTTTATTTCTTCCCACGGTAATTCTAAAATTTTTTTTAGTTTTATATAAAAGAAGAAAAAAATACCTATCATTACAATATCTATTATTAACAGTAGAATTAGAAAGAATTCCATATCCCACTTATCCTTTTAATATCACTCCTTCTAATC